>NZ_JBHUSF010000194.1:0-16741 GCF_042673295.1 Rhodococcus sp. NPDC057014 | reverse complement strand
GTGCCGTCTGTCGGACGGCACCCGACGGGCAAGACTCGGATGCCCCTACATTTGGAATGCAAATTCGCATGAACTCTCGTGAGTATCGTCAGTGGCGCCAGAGACGTCGCGCCGCTTGGATCGAAGTCAACCGTCAACGGATTCATTCCGACACCGAAGCGGAGTGCCTCATTGAGTTTGCCAGCAAGTGGGCACCATTCGGGGGCGCCACCGAGGAGGAAATCCTCGTGCACTTCGGAATGACCCTGCGCCGATTCGTCGAGCGATTATGGCAGGTCCTCCCTGAATCGAACTGTCTACCCAGTGAGGTACGCATTCTCGAGAGCGTGTATCCGTACCGTTCGAGTCCGCGGGCGTCGCGTCATTGACGTGTGACCAGAACTTCGAGGGTCTCACGGCAGTCTGACCGGCACCAAAGCGCCGGGCGTTTTCGCCACCCTTGCTCCCGATCCCACACGAACAGTCCAGGGGAACATCATGTCCAAACTGCAGTACGACTCATTCACCACCTTGAAGGTCGAGGATCTGGGGCGGATCGTCACCGCGACCGTGGATAACCCACCGCTGCACCTCTTGACGCGCGACCTGGTAGAAGACCTCGACACATTTACCCGGCAGGTTTCGGCTGACCCCGATCCGCTGGTGGTCGTCTTGAAGAGTCGGGATCCCGACATTTTCATCAATCACAATGACTTCGCGAACCTCTACCGTATGCAGCCACCGGAAGTCCCCGCGTCCGTGGGTGAGGTCGGTCTCAACCACATGCATGAAATCTGCGAGCGGCTACGGACGATGAACAAGATCACGATTGCACAGGTAGAGGGCCGAGCGAGCGGCGGCGGCGCGGCCATCGTTATGGCATGTGACATGAAGTTCGGCGCGATCGGCAAAGCTGTCTTCAACACCATGTCGGTTCCCATCGGTAGCGTTCCGGGCGGTGGTGCATCGCAGTACCTACCTCGCCTCGTCGGGCGATCGCGTGCGATTGAGCTCATCATGGGTGGGCTCGATCTGGATGCGATGACAGCGGAACGCTGGGCGTACCTCAACCGCGCGCTTCCGCCTACGGAGATCGACGACTTCGTCTCCAGCACCGCGCGACGCATTGCATCCTGCCCTGCGGAGGCTGTTCGTCTCACGAAGGAAGTCATCGCCCTGGCAGACGGGCCCATCGAGGATGGCCTGCGACAGGAGAATTTCAGACTCCAACGTCTCATGGCCTCGTCTGAGTCCTTGGCGAACGTGGAGCGATTCCTCGCCATCGGTGGTGAGACGCGAGAGGGCGAGATGCGCCTCGAGGCCCTACTCGGCGACGTTCTCAGTTCCTCGTTATAACGGATTACCCTCCATCAGAACGGATCAAGCAGGCACCTGGTTGGTCGGAACCTGAGCGGTGCTTGTTCGCCACCCTTCCTGTCGCTTGCGGAACGGTGAACATTCGGACTGTAGGCGGTGATCTTGCCGATCCTTTGGCCGGGTTACTGGCCCGTAGGGGACGCTGCCGCCGAATTGTTCGTGCCCTCGACGACAGGGACGAGCAGCCGAACGTTGTCGACGGCCGGCGCGACTGGCTCCTGGATCCCCCTCCGGACGCGTCGCCGATGACGCTCGGCGAATTTTCAGCGAGCGCAATCTTCGCCGCCGACGGCGTCACCTGTTTCCGAAGGTTGTTCGTTGACATGAGATCGCCCCGTGCCGATGTCGCCTGCCAAGGAGTGTGATCAGAGCCCCGAGGTCGACCGTAGCCGAATTGCACCGACTGACAATCGTTGTCCAATCCGTCTCCAACACAGACGGTCCTCAGCTGCCAGTTACCTTGCGCCGACTATCATCGGGTAACCCGACTGCTCCCACTTACTCGCTGCACCTTATGCAGAAGTGGCGAGGATCCACTCGCGGAGTAAGCGCGCGATGTCGGCGCTGTTCTTCTCCAACATCATCATGTGCCCGTTGCCGTGAATACCTCGCTCGGCGAGTCGAATGAAGTCGTGCTCGACACCAGCTTGGGCGAAGTACGCCGACGTCGCGTGGTCGTACGGCGCGTGATATGAAGCCTCGCCGGACACGATCAGAATTCGGAGGCGAGCCAAATTCGGCAGCCTGCGCGCAGGCTCTGCCTGACGCCAGTACCGCACGAATCCGGGTCCGTCCGCCTTTTCCTGACGCTCGAACGACAACTCGTCCGCCGATTCGGCAGGCGGCGAGTACGTGATCGGCGCCCGCGTTACTCCCCATGGCCGGGCGAGATCAGCATCGTCGAACCAGTCCGGCCCCGGAGTGAAACGTACGTCGTAGACCGGCGGACCGTTCGGTTCGATCGCCACGATTGCGCGTGTTGAATCGGGACGTGCGTCGCCGATCTGCCAACCGAGGGGGGCGCCCAGGGAATGGGTGAGTAGAACAGCGGGACCGATCTTGTCGAGCAACGCGGCGCCGGCGTCGCGCATGGCACGCTCCACCGACGCTGCGTCGACCGAACTCGATACCTGTGATGCGTAGAACTGGTCGAAGGTCGGATCTCCCCGCCGCCCTTCTCCTGGCCACTGGGAGTGCAGGTGCGCCTGCGGCCAGGCCGGTGCCGACCGGTCGGCGCACACCCGGCCCGCTACCGCGGTTGTCGGGCGTACTGCGCCCACCTGGTCGTGACCTTGGGCTCGACCTCGGCCTGGCGCGTCGACGACGTACACGGCGAATCCGTGCGCAACGAAGTTGTCGGCCCAGCCACGTCGCCCATCGGGCGTCGACAGGAAGCCGGCGCCGGTCTGTCCGCCTCCATGAATCATTACCACTGGGAACGGGTAACGCAGGTCCGCGGGTATCTGGTATTGCACGAATACCTGGCCCGCCATGGTGTCCGTGTCGTCGCTGTACCGGCCACCGACATAGAAGCAGCCTTGGTCGGACAGTACGAGCGGCCATCGGGATTCGTCTGCATCCCGGCCTGGGTCGTTCCGGTGTTCTGCCATGTCGCCGTCCGCAATGCCCGTCAACGTCGATACGCCTGTCCGGTCGTAGCTCGCCCGCGTACCTTGTCGATCGTCATCAAAGACCGTGCTTTCTTCGACGCAGATCCGGACGAATATTCAGCTGGATTCGACAAGACGGGTTGTGTAGTCGTCACGACACATATCCTCCGGCGAGGAGGCTACTCACCTCATTGACGTCGTCTACCGATTCGAGGGATGCACATGCGTGGTAGAACTGATCGAAGCGACTTTGGCCGACCCGGCGTACCAGCAGGTCTTCCCACTTGGCCCGCAGATCGTCCCAAGTCGGGGCTGGGGTCCTGAACCGATGCCCACGGGGGTGCTCGACCCTGCGCGAGACCGAGCCACCGGCGAAATCGATCGTCACTTCGGCGCCTCGCCCTTGCGGCTGAACGCGATCGAATTCAGCGTCACGGATCAGGAGGACGAGCGACTTCAGGTGCAGCACCTTCGGGTCGTTGAGCAACGTCGCCGAGTGTGCTTCGTCGAATCCAAGGTTGCCGGCGACCAGAGCGGCCGCAACCATGTGCTGTAGGCAGATGGTCGGCATCGACCGGTTGTCGACAACGCTGGCCGGATGCGACGGCATACGAACGGTGATCCGCTCGATGTCGTCGAGCTCGAAGCCGTGCTCACTCTTCAATCCGAGGGCGGCTTCAACCGGGGAATGGATGGGGTAGCCAGCGGAATAGAACTTGAAGTTCGCGCCCATCACCGCATAGTCGGCGCCGAGATCCTTCGCCAGCTGTCCCTCACGGCCCGGTTCGGCCCAGGTGTCGATGATCCCGCCCGGTGCCTCGAAAATGTTGTCGCTGGCCTCGAAACCCGTTGCCGCCAGCACCGCGCCGGTGACGCCTGCGTATGCCGCCTGGCCGGTGACGAACGCTTTACTCATGTGCCTGCGTTCCCCGTAGGGCGCGTTGAGCGCAACGCTTTGCTGGACCGCCAGTGCAGCAGCGAACAGGTGACGGCTCTCGTCCAGACCGAGCAGCCGCGCACATGCGAATGCAGCACCCAGCGAATGCAGTGAACCCGGATCGATCCCATGGTTGCCCATCATGGGCGCAAGGCCACCAGTCACCGAGATGACTCGTGCGCCGACGTCGTAACCGAGGGTCACTGCGTTCACCAGATCGCGGCCGGTGCAGAACTGGCGTTCGGCCAGTGCAGCGGCCGCCGGGACAATGATCGCGGCCGGATGACCTGTGCCGAGGAAGTCCGACGTTGCATGGACGCTGTCGAACTCATCGGCGTGGCCGGAGGTGCCGTTGGCGAGGGCAGCTAGGGGCGCTGAACTTCGGTCGGGTGATCCGAGCACCACTGACTGCGGTTTGCCGCCCATATCGGCGACGTAGCGTCCAATGATCCGGCCTGCCGGGAGCTCGGCGCCTACGAACCCGCAGGCGAGCTGGTCGAACACGATGAGCTTCGCCCGATCGGCCACCTCCCCGGGCAGTGTTTCGTACTGGGTGGCAGTGGCGTAGCTCGCCAATGCATAAGCGGCACTGCCGACCAGGGTGTCTGCGGCGACTTCATGTTGCTTGAGCATTCTTTTTCCGTATCTTCGTCGTGACGATGTCAATCGCGACACCGCCAGGGGGGCGAACGCCTCGTTGAGTTCCATCGGTCGATGCCGTCGGACCGGACCGGACCGGACCGCTACCGGTCTCGTCGGGTCGCAGCCGACCCGATTTTTCCAGTCGGTGCCGGGATACCGGGTCCGCCGCGGCGCTAGGGCTTTCGGCGCGGCGGCGCGGCGGCGCGGCTGATTCGGCATCACATCGCGCTGCCGGAGTTCTTCCATTCGAGCGGCTTCTTCGTCAGCGCGGTCATGACCCTGTCGATCAGGAATCCGGCAAGCAGGAGCGCGATCAGCGCCGCGTACGTGCCCGCGGAGTTGAATGACGACGCGTTACGTGCGACGAGGTGACCGAGGCCCTGGTCGCCGGCGAGCATCTCGGCGACGACGACTCCGACGATCGCCTGCGGCACCGCGAGCTTGAGTCCTGCGAAGACCCACACCAGCGCCGAGGGAAGCCGGACGCGCCACAGTACGTCCAGGGTCGATCCGCCCATGATGCGGACGGAGCTGATCAACGATTGCTTCACTTCCCGGATGCCGAAGAAGGTGTTGAAGAAGATGAGAAAGAATGCGACGACCGACGCGGTGAGGATTCCCAGTGCTGATCCGATTCCGACCCACATGATGAAGAGCGGGATCAGGGCGAACTTCGGCATGGTGTAAAGCGCGGTGATGAATGGTTCGAAGGTGTCGCCCAATAGCCGTGACTGACCCAGGACTACTCCGACCGCGATGCCGGCGGTTCCACCGAGCACCAGACCGAGGGCGGCGTTGCTGAACGTCTGGAGAGCGGCGTCGAAGACAGTTCCGTCGAGCAGCCATTCCCAGAAGAGCGGGAATACCTTCGATGGCGCGCTGATCATGATGTCGTTGATCAGCCGACCCGACACGAGCTCCCAGGTAGCGATCAGGAATGCGATGATCGCGATCTGTGCGAGGGCGATTTTCGCACGGTGCATCCTCCGAGTGTGTGAGACCGTACTGCGCCGCTTCACCGACGGGGACGCCGGACGCGCCGGTGCGCTGAGGACTTGTGTAGACATAATATTTCACCTGTCTTCGTCAGGGGTTGATGCTCGATGGATTCGTCACGCTCAAACGGCTGGCATGTTCGGGTCACGCGCGCCACGGAGCCCTTCGTTCAACTCACGCTCGAACCGGGCGTACTCGTCTGTGTAGACGATGGTTTCGAGGTCCCTGTCGTCACCGTAGGGAACTTGGAACTCGGCGACCAAGCGGCCGGGTCGCCCTCCGCCGACGATCAGCACTCGGTCGGCCAGCTTTGCTGCCTCGGCGATATCGTGAGTGACGAAGACGACCGTTTGGTTCAGCTTCTTCACTGTTCGTCGTAGCTCGACATGCATCTGGTGGCGAAGCTGGGCGTCGAGGGCTGCGAACGGCTCGTCCATCAGGAGCAGGCGGGGATCGTAGATCATGCTTCGCGCGAGGAGTGCGCGGCGGCGCATGCCACCACTGAGCTGGCTCGGAAACAGACTTCCGGCTTCCGAGAGATCCAGAAGCGAGAGGTAGTGCTCGACCTGCGCCTTGGTTTCGGACTTGCTCACTCCTCGCATGCGCAGAGGCAGACCGACATTCGCTTGGACGGACATCCAGGGAAGGAGGGTGTCGTCCTGAGTCATGTAGCCGACATTGGTGTTGACACCGTTGATCTCGGCGCCGTCGAAACGGACGTATCCGCTGCGCGGGCTCAACAGTCCGGCGGCGAGGTTGAGGATGGTGGTCTTTCCGCATCCGCTCGGTCCGAGCAGGACGACGAACTCGCCAGGTTCGACCTGCATTGTCACATTGTGGAGAATGTCTTCACGTTCGTCGAAACCTATCGCTAGGTTGCGTACCTCAAAGATCGGCCCGGATGCGGGGCTGGTAGCTGATTTCGCGGCGGCTCGTCTTGCATGGTGGGCTAACTTCGACATGATCAGTCTCCTAAGGGTGTAGCTCGGGGTAGGCGTCGACTCGAGCTCCGTCAGTTCTCTCCGCGCGCCACCGGGTTGACGACTGTCTCGTATTTCAGTTCGGAATAGTCATGTTCGGAGAGGGGATCGAAGATTCGGACGAAGGTGTTCCAGTCCTCTCGAGTGAACAGGTTGCCCTCGTAGTACGCCTTGACGGCTTCGGTCCATGCGAGGTCGAACACCTGCTGATCCATACCGGAGTAGATGGAGTTCTTCAGGATCTGCCCCGTCTTCTCCGGCTCTTGCTTCGTCATCCGGGTGGTTTCGGCGAGTGCCTCGCGGATGCGGTCGACGAGCTCGGGGTTCTGCTCGATGAAGCGGGTGGGGGCGAAAACCACATTGCAGACGTAGCCGTCCAGTGCCGGTGCTTCGCCGGCCGGCACCGAGATGAGCGTGGTGGCAGTACCTCTCGCTACGGCAACCTCGCCGGAACCGGCAGCAGCCCACGTCGCATCGTAGGTACCCTGCTCGAGGCCTGCTCCTACTGCAGTCGTGGTGTCTGCGAGGGGAACGAGCTTGACGTCGCGGTCGGGGTCAAGTCCTGCGTGGGTCAGCACGACGCGCAGCGCGGAATTGCCGGCCGAGCCCGTCACTCCTGCGCCGATCGTCATTCCGCGAAGTGCCTGCACTCGCTCGTCCGGGCCGGCATGGACGTCGACGTTGAACCTCTCGATCGCGCTGTTCGAGACGACCAGGCTCTGGATGATGTCGCTGGTACCTGCGATGATCTGAAGATCCGCTCCGCCGATAACGGCGTCGACGAACGCGTTGGAGCCTGCGAGTGCGATGTCGGCATCACCGGAGAGGATCGCTGCGATCTGGTTCGAGCTTCCCGATCCAGCGATGTTCACTTGTTCGAAGTTCAGGCCGTCCTGCGTAAAATCACCTTGAGTCAAGAGTGCTGCGGGCGCCGTGTTGAACGACTGGCTGCTTGTGACTCGGACGGTCGTCACGCCAGCGTCGTCGGCCTTCAGTGGCCCGGACTGAGCGCCGCAGGCTGTCAATGCAACCGCGAGTGCAGGAATGGCCACCATGGCCAGTCGGCGAAACATCATTGTTCATTCCTCGTATCGATTCGGGGGTGTGTGCAACGACCGCTGGGCGCGAGACCGGATGGCGTTGACATTGTTGTCGCAACTGTTATCCGATGGACTTGTACTCGAGGTACTCCTCGACCCCGAAGCGGCCCGATTCGCGGCCGATTCCGGACAGCCGGAACCCTCCGTGCGGTGCCTTCAGGTTCACGGGCGAACCGTTGATGCGGATGCGTCCGGCGCGCAGCTTGCTCGCCAGCTTCTTCGCCCGATCGGCGTCGCCGGCCCAGCTCGCCCCGGCACGCCCACACACGGAGTCGTTCGCGATCTGGAAGGCCTCTTCCTCACGGGCGACCGGGATGATCCCGACGACGGGCCCGAAGATCTCCTCCCGGGCGACACGAAGAGAGTTGTCGCCGGAGAACACGGTGGGGCGCACGAAGAATCCACGCTCGATGCCCTCGGGTGCCTCGGGACCGCCGGTCAGCAGACGCGCACCCTCGTCGATGCCCACCTGGATGTAGTCACGGACGCGTTGGCGCTGCGCCGCGTTCGCGACCGGGCCGAGGGTCGTGCCGGGGTCGTAGGGATCTCCCAGAACGAAGCTCTCCGCCGCACGGATTGCGAGCTGCTCGGCTTCGGCCAGTCGCGATCGCGGCACCAGGATCCGGGTGAGTGCGCCGCAGGCCTGTCCCGTGTTACGGAAGGAGTCCTCGATCCCGCGGGTGACCGCAGTCTCGAGGTCGGCGTCCTCGAGGATGATGTTCGCGGACTTGCCGCCGAGTTCGAGGCAGACCTTCTTGACCGACTGGGACGCCAACTCCATCACCCGGCGGCCGGCGCGAACCGACCCCGTCAGCGACACCATGTCCACCAGCGGATGCGTCACGAGCGCCTCACCGACCACCGGACCGGTTCCCGACACGAGATTGAACACGCCGTCGGGAAGCCCCGCCTCCTCGGCGATCTCCGCGAACAGGAACGAGCTCAGCGGAGCCAGTTCCGTCCCCTTGAGCACCACGGTGCATCCGGCGGCAAGGGCCGCCCCGGCCTTGAGGCTCACCATCCGCATCGGGCCGTTCCACGGTGTGATGGCGCCGACGACACCCGCGGCCGCACGGCACACCGTCGTGTCACCGACCTGTTCCGACCAGACGATGTCGCGGAGGCTGTCCGCGGCGATCTGGAGGTCCTTGATCGACGCTCGTGCATGCGCGGCCTCCGCCATCCTGACGGGATATCCGAGCTCACTGACGATGGTCGTGGTGATCTCGTCGACTCGCGCCTCCATACCGCGCGCGATCTTGTGCAGCATGTCGGCGCGCTCGTCGGCCGGTGTCTGGGACCAGGCCGGGAACGCGTCCGCCGCCGCCTGCGCGGCGAGATCGACGTCCTCCGCGGTGCCTGCCGGAATGGTCGCGATCGTCTCCTCCGAAATCGCACTGATGACGGGAATGACGTCGGCGCCCGCTGACGGGACCCACTTACCGTTGATGAAGATCTGATCCTTGACGATCAACCGAAATCACTCCTGTGATGTGTTGTGACGCCGCGGCGGACAAGGCTGCCAGCACTCGGACACCCCGGCGAACGCAGATATGAAGATGGCATACGACTCGGGCTGGGCCCTACCTCATCGTGTTCGCATATACGAACCTTTGATCGAGAGTGTGACCTTGAGCACGCTACGCGGATTCGGACAAACCTGTCAATGCCTCTCGCCGGCCGTTCGCTCGGACTCACGCGAAACCTAGGTAGCTACTGATGGCGTAGCCGGATTTCGGGACCAGTTTTGTGGTGTTCGGATCGTGTTTGCTTGCTTGACGTTTCGCGCCACGAGTTGCGCTGTGCCGATGAGGGCACCAACGGCGGTGAGGTACGGGAATGGCGGCCGATCTCAGACGGTCGGGAGTGGTTGTCGGGGTGGCGAGTTCGGTCAGCCGGCGCGCAGGGCCCGGTCCTGGACCCAGGTGAGGAATTCACTGTGTCGAGTCCGCGGCTGCTGTAGCGGTGGGTGCCCTCGAACCGGACGACGAGGTCGCGGGTTTTCAGCCGGCGCAGGTCGTAGGTCATCTGCCCGACGGACAACGTGTTCGGGTGCGGCGAAAAACCAGCACCGCGGAGAGCAGGGCATAGCTACGATGGTCGGCGAACCGCAAGCCTGGGACGTGGGCGCCGGCGGCGGTGGTGACGGGCCCGGCGCCTCGAGGTCATGAGTCGGGGAGGACTCCGTCTGCAACACCGACGGGTCGTAGCGGTAGCCGGCGTCGCTGTCGGCACCGGTGAACGGGTCCTGACAGAATCGCCAGCCACTAGCGCAGCAGGGCATCGATCCATGGATCGTTCAGCCGATCGCAGATCGCTTGCAGCGCGTTGGCGTCGTCGACGGCGGTGAAGGCGTTGTCGAGCGCGGGTTTTGTCACGAGCTCCGATCTCGCCGGGCAGGCACCGGTCCCGGTCGGAGGTCCAGGACTCGGGAAGGTACAGCTCCTCGACACGACGAACCTACCGGAGATCCTCTCACGCAACGCTTCCAACTCGAGAGCAACCAGATCGAGGACCACCCGACCAGGGTCGCCTACCTGTCGAAAAGTGTCGTTGCCGTATCCGCTGAGCACAGGGAGGCCGGTCGTTCTGGGCACCGGCCCATGCCTCTCGCGGACGGGCATGGGTCAGCGCTGTGAGGCAAGGACGTCGCACAGGTCCCGATTGCGTGTCTCATCGGTGGGTTGGGTGCCGGTGATTGATCAACCCGCAATCAGACTGTGCCGGTGGCACTTTCTTAGCACCGAGACGGGGCCTGCGTTCACTCCGTAGGAGACCGGACCACCCTCCGCACCGGGCCCGATTTTGAGACCCTCTCCGATCAGGCTTTCGACACCGACGCCATCGGGCGGAATCCGGCGGTCGTGGTGTCAGTAGCCGAAGGCGCCTTTCTCGACCACCTTGCGGTCGTGGCTGGGCAGCGGTTTCCAGCCAGTGCCCGCGAGGCGGGCGAGGCCGGCGTAGAAGGCACGGAGGTCCGTGAACCGCCCGGACGGCAGCGGCGTGGCGGCACGGAGCCTGCCGTGATCCCGTACGGACACGGCGCCGCGGCATAGCTCAGTTCGTCGCGTGGGACCAGGATCTCGGCGTTGCGCAACACGTCGTTGTTCGAGAGTGGCCCCAATGCAGGTGGGTGTTGATGACGAGGTCGACATCGTCGGCGCGCACGCCCAGGCGGGTCAGGACGTTCTCCATGCGATCCGCCTCCTTCACCGCGTACCCGAAGGGGATCATGCGACGGATCTGTTCTTCGTCCGCCGGACCGCCGGTGTCCACCACCACAGTCAGGTCGCCCGACCTCAGCACGAACATCATCAGCGGGATGCTGAGATCCGGTGCTTGTGATCCGGATGGTCGTGATGCCGTCGTAGTGGCTTCTCCAGCGGCCCGGATCGAGAGCTACGAACAGCTGCTCCGTTCAGGTGCCGGATTGAAGCAGTTATCCGATGGACTTGTACTCGAGGTACTCCTCGACCCCGAAGCGGCCCGATTCGCGGCCGATTCCGGACAGCCGGAACCCTCCGTGCGGTGCCTTCAGGTTCACGGGCGAACCGTTGATGCGGATGCGTCCGGCGCGCAGCTTGCTCGCCAGCTTCTTCGCCCGATCGGCGTCGCCGGCCCAGATCGCCCCGGCAAGCCCATACACGGAGTCGTTCGCGATCTGGAAGGCCTCTTCCTCACTGTCGAACGGGATGATCACGACGACGGGCCCGAAGATCTCCTCCCGGGCGACACGAAGAGAGTTGTCGCCGGAGAACACGGTGGGGCGCACGAAGAATCCACGCTCGATGCCCTCGGGTGCCTCGGGACCGCCGGTCAGCAGACGCGCACCCTCGTCGATGCCCACCTGGATGTAGTCACGGACGCGTTGGCGCTGCGCCGCGTTCGCGACCGGGCCGAGGGTCGTGCCGGGGTCGTAGGGATCTCCCAGAACGAAGCTCTCCGCCGCACGGATTGCGAGCTGCTCGGCTTCGGCCAGTCGCGATCGCGGCACCAGGATCCGGGTGAGTGCGCCGCAGGCCTGTCCCGTGTTACGGAAGGAGTCCTCGATCCCGCGGGTGACCGCAGTCTCGAGGTCGGCGTCCTCGAGGATGATGTTCGCGGACTTGCCGCCGAGTTCGAGGCAGACCTTCTTGACCGACTGGGACGCCAACTCCATCACCCGGCGGCCGGCGCGAACCGACCCCGTCAGCGACACCATGTCCACCAGCGGATGCGTCACGAGCGCCTCACCGACCACCGGACCGGTTCCCGACACGAGATTGAACACGCCGTCGGGAAGCCCCGCCTCCTCGGCGATCTCCGCGAACAGGAACGAGCTCAGCGGAGCCAGTTCCGTCCCCTTGAGCACCACGGTGCATCCGGCGGCAAGGGCCGCCCCGGCCTTGAGGCTCACCATCCGCATCGGGCCGTTCCACGGTGTGATGGCGCCGACGACACCCGCGGCCGCACGGCACACCGTCGTGTCACCGACCTGTTCCGACCAGACGATGTCGCGGAGGCTGTCCGCGGCGATCTGGAGGTCCTTGATCGACGCTCGTGCATGCGCGGCCTCCGCCATCCTGACGGGATATCCGAGCTCACTGACGATGGTCGTGGTGATCTCGTCGACTCGCGCCTCCATACCGCGCGCGATCTTGTGCAGCATGTCGGCGCGCTCGTCGGCCGGTGTCTGGGACCAGGCCGGGAACGCGTCCGCCGCCGCCTGCGCGGCGAGATCGACGTCCTCCGCGGTGCCTGCCGGAATGGTCGCGATCGTCTCCTCCGAAATCGCACTGATGACGGGAATGACGTCGGCGCCCGCTGACGGGACCCACTTACCGTTGATGAAGATCTGATCCTTGACGATCAACCGAAATCACTCCTGTGATGTGTTGTGACGCCGCGGCGGACAAGGCTGCCAGCACTCGGACACCCCGGCGAACGCAGATATGAAGATGGCATACGACTCGGGCTGGGCCCTACCTCATCGTGTTCGCATATACGAACCTTTGATCGAGAGTGTGTCCTTGCGCACGCTACGCGGAGGGGGACAAACCTGTCAATGCCCGCCCGTCACCCATTAGCACTGCACGCGAGAATTCGTGCCGCGCCCCCTTGATTCATGCGCTGCACAACCCGCGCCGTTGCGGCCGCGAAGGTTGACGAACCTCGCCACCCCGCGTGACATGCCGAACCCGTAGTTCGATCACGCCCCCGCCTGTGAGCCTGTTGACGAGTGACAGCCACCACAGCTACGGTCGTTCCGTTCCCGTTTAGGAACTATTGTTCGTATATAGGATCATCGAAGGGAAGTCCGCAGATGAAAGTAGGGTTCATCGGTCTCGGAGGCATGGGGTCGGGCATGGCCCACAACCTCCTCGACGCCGGATACGACCTCGTCGTGCACGACATCAAGCGAGAAAGCGGGCAACCGTTCGAGCAGGCAGGCGCAACCTGGGCCGACAGTATCGCCGAACTCGGTCGGCAGGTCGACGTAGTTTTCACCTCACTGCCCGGTCCGGTGGAAATGCAAGAGGTCGGCCTCGGCAAGGACGGCCTGCTGAGCACGCTGCGGACCGGAAGCGCCTGGTTCGACCTGACGACGAATTCCCCCGCCGTCGTTCGTGAGGTTCACGCAACCTGCGCCGACCACGGCGTCGAACTGTTCGATGCGCCGGTCAGCGGTGGGCCCAAGGGCGCACGGACCGGCAAGCTCGCCATCTACGTCGGCGGCAGTCGGACGGCATTCGACCAGCACAAGCAGGTGCTCGATGCCATCGGTGACCAGATCCTCTATGTCGGCGAGATCGGTGCGGGCAATACAGCCAAGCTCGTGCACAACTGCGCGAGCATCACGATCCGCCGTGCCATCGCCGAGGTGTTCACCATGGGAGTCAAGGCCGGAGTCGAGCCGGCGGCCCTCTGGCACGCAGTGCGCCAAGGGGCCATCGGGCGCGCGCGAACGTTCGACCGCATCGGCGATCGGTACCTGCAATCTGCCTACGACCCGCCGTCCTTCGCGTTGGCACTGGCCAACAAGGACCTTCGCCTGGCCCTCGAACTGGCCGAGCAGCTCGGTGTGCCCATGGCGTGCGCGGAAGTTGCGCAGTCCGACTTCACCGAAGCGCTCGATCGTGGATGGGGACATCGCGACTCCCAGTCGCCGATGCAGCTGCAGAACGAACGAGCGAACGTAACGATCAAGCTCTCGGCAGAAGAAGTACAGGAAGTCCTCGATCGAGGCTGACCAGCCCGTTCACAGCATCAGGAGAAGCATTGGAAGCCAACGAAACCGGACGTCGCATCATGAGCGAACTCATGGGCGCGGATTACGTCGAGAAGAAGGACCAGACCCGCAACGACTTCAATGACGTCATCCACGACTACTCCATCGAGGTCTGCTTCGGCCGCATCTGGGCGCGCGAGGGGATCGACCGCAAGCAACGGAGCATCGTCAACATTGCCATGCTGACCGCGCTCAATCGCCCGGCTCAGCTCGCCCACCACGTCGAAGGCGCACTCACCAACGGCTGCACGGTCACCGAGATCCAGGAAGTGCTGCTGCAGGCGGCAGTCTATTGCGGCCTTCCCGCCGCTGGTGAAGCGTTCCGCATCGCAGAGAACGTGCTGCGCGAACACGGCCACCTCGACTGACGTAGCGTCACCGGCCCTCGGGCCGACCCTCCCCGTCCATCCACCACAGCTTCTCTACGACACTTCCGGCGCTGGGTCATGTGACTCGTCGGCAGCAAGGAGATCTAATGACCCACTCGCAGGAGAAGGTCCACCCACCGAGCCCCACACCCGGATCCTCCACGGGTACGGCCAATCCGCCGGGCATGAAGAAGGTCGCCGCGGCGAGCTTCATCGGTACCGTGATCGAGTTCTACGACTACAACATCTACGGTGTCGCCGCGGCGCTCGTGTTCCCGACCGTGTTCTTCCCCGCGTTGGGTGCGGTCGCGGGCACCGTGGCATCCTTCGCCACACTCGGCGTGGCCTTCGTCGCCCGGCCTTTCGGCAGCATCCTGTTCGGACACTTCGGTGATCGTCTGGGCAGGAAGAAGACTCTGATTGTCACGATGCTGTTGATGGGTGTGGCTACCCTTCTGGTCGGCGTGATGCCGACTGCGACACAGATCGGCGTGGCAGCACCGATTCTCATCGTTGTTTTGCGGATCCTGCAGGGCCTTGCCGCGGGTGGTGAATGGGGCGGCGCGGTGCTGTTCGTCTCCGAGCATGCACCGAAATCCAAGCGTGGGTTCTGGTCGATGTTCCCGTCGCTCGGTGGTGGCGGAGCGATCATTCTGGCCAACGCCACGTTCTTCGGGACGGCTGTCGGGATGAGCGACGAGACGTTCCTCGCGTGGGGTTGGCGAGTCCCCTTCCTGGCCAGCATCCTTCTGATCGGGGTCGGGCTCTGGGTCCGATTGACCATCGACGAGACACCGGTGTTCGCCAAGCAGATCGAGAAGCACGGGGCAGCGCGCACGCCGTTCCTGGATGCATTCAAGAGCCAACCGAAGCAGGTCCTGCTGGCAACCGGCACTGCAGCGATGACGCTGTCGTTGACCTACATCGGTGGTACCTACTTGATCAGCTATGGCACCAAGATGCTCGAACTGTCTCGTCCGTTTGTCCTCAGTATCGCGGTCCTCGGCGGTTTCTCGATCTCCGTCGCGGTCATCCTCGGCGCCGTCTTGTCCGATCGAATCGGGCGACGCCGCATGATCATGACGGCCGCGGGTCTGGCGATCGTCTGGACGCTGATGCTGTTTCCGATCCTCGAGACACGGTCGTTGTTCGCATTTGCACTCGGCGTTCCGGTGACGATGTTCATCTCAGGTCTGGCGACCGGTCCCCTCGGCGCCTTTCTCTCCGAGCTGTTCCACACTCGCTACCGCTACACCGCGACCGGCCTGAGCTACAGTCTCGCCGGCATGCTCGGCGGGGCGATCCCCCCGCTCATTGCGACGCCCATCATCGCGGCCTGGGGCGGATTCGCCTTCGGTCTCGTCATGGCCGCCCTGGCGGCTGTGAGTCTGACGTGCGTCCTGGTGATCGGCGAAACGAAGCAACTGGACCTCGACCGCGAAGACGGCGTTCCCGTCTCGTGACGAATCCGTAGACAGCACACTGCCTCCGGTCCCTCCATCGGGACCGGAGGCAGTCCGGCGTCAACGGCGATGAGCACGCTGCAATAGGAAAGCTGACGATGAATTTTGATTCCGGGAAGCACAGCACAATGGGTGGGCGGCGTCGCCTGATCCTCCTACGGCACGGGGAAAGCGCGTGGAACGCCGCCGATCGCTTCGCCGGGTGGGTCGATGTTCCGCTGACCGACGTCGGGCGGGCCGAGGCCCGCCGATCCGGTGAGCTGATCCGCCGGGCCGGCATGCTTCCGGACGTTGTGCACACGTCGCTGCTGCGGCGTGCTGTTGCGACGGCCGACGTTGCGCTCAATGCTGCCGAACGTCACTGGATTCCCGCCCATCGTAGTTGGCGGCTCAACGAGCGGCACTACGGCGACCTTCAAGGGCGAACCCGGGACGCTGTCCGCGCTGAGGTCGGCGAGGCCACCTTCCGCCTGTGGCGGCGCTCGTATCACATTGCGCCACCGGAAATTCGAGCAGACAGCGACTTTTCGCAGGCCGGCGATCCCCGCTATCGCGCGTTGGGCGTCGCGGTCCCCTCCGCGGAATCACTGTGGGACGTGCAGAATCGGCTACTCCCCTACTGGGCGACGGCGATCGTCCCCGATCTGGTGCGTGGTCGAACAGTGTTGGTCGTCTCCCACGGTAACGCCCTGCGTGCGCTGATCATGCATCTCGACAGCCTGACTGCCGACGACATCGGCGCAGTGAACATTCCGACCGGGATTCCGATTCGATACGACTTGGACGACGCTCTGCGCCCGGTCGTGCCCGGAGGTGTCGTCCTGGAGCCCACCCACGTGCCTTAGAGGGTGTCTCATGTGGGGAGTTTCTTGAAGCAGGTGAGTGCGGCGGCGAGGTGGAGGAAACCGGCGAAGTGTTCGCCGTGGCGCTCGTAGCGGATGGTCATACGTCGGTAGCCGGTGAGCCAGGCAATGGTGCGTTCGATCTTCCACCGGTACCGGCCGAGGCGATCGTTTCGCTC
>NZ_JBHUSF010000193.1:0-16747 GCF_042673295.1 Rhodococcus sp. NPDC057014 | reverse complement strand
CCACGGAACCGTCCGGGACCGCCGAACCCACGGAGACGTCGACTCCGTCGACGTCCCGGGTCGTGGTCGCGCCGCCTCGTCCGATCACGTTGCCGCCCCCAGCCGAACCGAAAGTCCTGCGCCCGGACACGTCCGGAGACGACGGTCCCGGGGACGACGGATCCGGAGGTGGCGGTTCCGGAGACGGGGGTTCCGACGCCGCTGCCGCCCCGGGCTCCGAGAGCCCTGCTGCACCCCCGGCGTCCGGGGGAGTCCCGGCGGGAGGTCCCGGCGCCGTGGCAGGCCCGGGTACGAACGGTCCGACCGATTCCGCGCCCCAGGACCGGCGCGCAGGGGAGAACCCGGGCAGCGACACACAGTCGTCCGGCGCGCAGGTGCCCGGCCAGGGTGATCCGGCTGCCGCGCCGCCGGGAATGGTTCCGGTGGTCCACAGTGAGCCGTTGCCCGCGATCACCGTTCTCGGTGGGGTCGGGGTGCTGCTGTGCTGCGCAGGCGGAGCGGGTGCGCTGACCTTCAAGGGTGCTCGCGCACAACAGGCGCGCATCGCGGCCGCGCGGGCGGAATTCTTCCCGCCCGCTTCGAATGGAGGGGTGTAGTCGTGGGGGCGAACAGATCTCATCGTCGGGTGGCGGCGGCTGTGGACGCGGTGTGTGACGCGGCGGCCAGAGCGGAGGCCGTGACGCTCCGGCACGTGGTGGACGCGGTGGCCCGCGAACGGCAGCGCGCCATCGAACTCGATTTCACGAAGCCGATGGCACCCGGGGTCTGCGGCCAGCGGCGCGCGTACCCGGACCGGGACGTGATCGTGCTGGCGCCGGGCCTGCCGGACCTCGACCGCACGCTCGCGCACGAGTTGGGTCACATCGTGTTTCGGCACGAAGGCGCAGAGATCGTGGCCGCGACCCTCGAAGCCGGGGACGACCTGATCGCCTACATGCTCAGCCAGCGGTCGCGGCGGCGGGGAGACGAACAGCCGTCCGACGAGGTGGCCGAATGGGAGGCCGAGACGTTCGCGTCGATGCTGCTCATCCGCTTGAAGACGATGCAGGGGCGCGGTACTCCCGTGTCCGTGCTCCGATACGACGAGGCGATCGGCTGATGGGCTGGCTGATTGCGCTCGTCGTGTGGACGGCGGCGGGTGCCCGGATCGGCCGGGTCGCCGCGCGTCAGCCGACGCCGCTGCGCGTGGCGATGGTGGTGGCGGTGTCCAGCGCGGCAATCGCGTCGACGCTGGCCGTCCCGGACATCGCGGGTCGCCTCGACACCGCGGCCCCGACGGCCGGGTTGTCGGAGATCGTCCTCGAACTGGCGTGGACGCTGTTCGCCGCCGCGAGCGCGGTCGGCGCGGTGTCCGTGTGGCCGATACTCCCGCGTCCGGCGCTGCGCGCGGTTGCCGTGATCGTCTACACCCTGGCCGTCGTGCTCGGAATCGGGCTTGCCGGTGGAGTTCCCGTTCCCGCGCTGGTGTTCATCGTGATCGCGCTGACCGCGGTGGTCGTGACCGGTGGCCGGCACGTCGCGTGGACCCCGCTCGGCCGGGGAATTTCGCTGATCGTCGTCGGATCCGCGACGGTCCTGGCGGCAGCCGTCGTGGGACTGGTGCGTGAACTGTCGGGGCAGACGTGGGTCGTCGGCTCGTCGCCGGCGTACACCGCCGCTGCGGTGATCGTGTCGATCGGCACCGTGTGGGTGCTCGCCGAAACCTGGCTGCGCGCGCGGCAGGACCTGCGCCGCATGGACACCCTGCATTCGGTGCTCGTCACCCGGTTCCCCGAAGTGGTCGACGGCGACGGCAAGGGCAGCACGACCGTCCTTCGCGCCTCCGACGCCGTCGCCCACGTCATGGATGCGCTGTACCTGCAGGCGGGTGCCGGCACGCTCGACACGGACGAACAGGACCTTCCGGAATCGACGGCCGAGCGCGCCGAGATTCTCGCGCGCTGGATCCACGACCCGATCGCCTCGGACGTCCTCGACACCGAATGGATCGCGCCGCCGCAAGGAATGTCGCCGCGCAGATGGGTGCTCGAACTCGCGGACGCGTACACCGGATTCGGCACTTCGGCCCCGGCTCCCGCCAGGGTGGACACCGCCGACTCGGCTGCGGACTAGCCGCAGCGGACGGTGAGACCGTCAGTCCGGCGTACCGGTGACGAGCCACCCGCAGGGCGCGGCGAGGTCCTCTGCCTCGGGCGGTCCCATGGATCCGGCGGGGTACGGCTTGGCCGGGGGAGGGTCCCGCAGGAGCGCGTCGGCGACGGTCCAGACGTGGGCCAGGCCGTCGGGGCGCGTGAACAGAGACCGGTCGCCGTGCAGGACGTCGAGGATGAGCCGCGAATAGGGTGCGAGGGCGTGGCCGAGCGGCACCGTGTCGAGGGGCAGTCCCAGGTGGCCCACCGACAGGCTGTCGTCGGGCCCGGGTTCCTTGACGACCATGGAGATGTCGATCTCGCCGTCTCCCTTCAGATCGAACGTCAGGACGGCGCCGTCCGGCGGAATGTCGGTGAGCGGGCCCCGGGGACTGCGGAAGACCAGGCTCACCCGTTGCTTGCTGACGCCCAGCATCTTTCCGGTGCGGAGGAGGAACGGCACCCCGCTCCAGCGGTCCGTGTCGACCCACAACCGGGCGGCGACGAACGTCTCCGTCGTCGAATCGTCCGCGACACCGTCCACGTCGCGATATCCCTCGTACTGGCCGAGCACCACGTCGGCCGTGTCCAGTGGCCGGAACGCCCCGATCACCGATTCCCGGGCCGATTGGAGATCGTCGGCGCCCAACGTCTCCGGCGGTTCCATCGCGATCTCGGCGGCGACCTGGAACAGGTGCGTCACGAGCATGTCGAGGACGGCGCCGGTGGCGTCGTAGAACCGGGCGCGGTCGTCGATGTCGAGCGTCTCGGGCACGTCGATCTGAATCTGCTCGACGTGCTCCCGGTTCCAGACGCCCTCGATCATCCCGTTCGCGAAGCGCAGGATGTGCAGGTTCTGGGTGCTCTCCTTGCCGAGGAAGTGGTCGATCCGATAGATCTGCTTCTCGTCGAGGACGTGGTGCACGGCTTCGTCGAGTTCGGTGAACGCCTCCTGGGAAGTCCCGAACGGCTTCTCGTACACGACGCGTGCGCCGCGGGCCAGATCGTGGGCGCCGAGCGCGCGGGTGGTTTCGGCGAATGTGCTCGGTGGCAGTGCCAGGTAGTGGACCAGCTGCGCATCTGCCGCGCCGAGGTCCTGCCGCGCCTGCTGCACGGCCGCGGGGAGCGTTCCCGGACTGTCGGGGGTGAAACCGCCGCCTGCGAATCTCAGCCGCCGGGAGAACGGTTCCCAGTCGGCGTCGTCGTGCGGCACCCCGAACTGGTTCACGACGTCGCGCACGTGGTCGCGGAACTGATCGTCGGAAACGTTGCCCCGCCCGGTGCCGATCAGCATCCACTCGGAGTTCAGGAGCCCCGAGAGGGCGAGTTGGAAGAACGCGGGGAGGACCATGCGTTTGGACAGGTCTCCGGTGGCACCGAAGAGGACGAAGATCGTGGGACCGAGCTGCGGTCTGTCAACCATTGCTCCATCATGCGCCACCGAGGCACGCCGGGCAGGACAATCCGGTGGTGTCGTCGGGCCCGCGTCCGCGAGTCCCAGACGAATCTGCGAAACGATCGGCTGTGAACCCGTTGCCGCCCAACGGTTCTCGTGGTCAGCGCGACGCGTCCGGCGGGACCTCCGGTAACCCCTCGCTGGCGCGGAGTTTCTCGGCCATCGTGGTGAGCAGATTCTGCGACTCCTCGGAGAGGTCGAACGCGCGGCTGGAGAGCTTGCGGAGTCCGTATCCCTGGAGTTGCGAGAGAAGCTCGAGATCGTGGTCGATCTTCGCGGCGTAGATGTCGTTGAAGAAGTAGTCGGGCTTCACCTTGAAGAAGCGGGCGAATGCCGCGACCGTCTCGTCGGACGGATTGGTGCGCTGCCCCGATCGGAGCTGGGAGATGTAGGGCTTCGAGATCTGATGTCCGTCTGCGATCAGCGCAGCAGCGACCTCAGCGTTGGTATGCGGTTTACGTCCCGGAGGGTGGACCGTGTCGAAAAGCTTGTTCAACCGCGCAGCAAAATCTGCCATTGTGAGCCGCCGGGTCCTCTCTCGTGCGCGCGTCAGTCGTGTGAACGACACCGTACCACGATGATAACCGATTGATAACTCACGAACATAGAGGCAAAACGTCGTTCGCTCGAGCGTGCCTTATCTCATATATGTTTCAATCACCACGCGCCGTTCGCGGGGGAGTTCTCGGCTTTTCGACGTCCCTCTGCGCTCGTCACGCACGGTCTACCGTTGAAAGTTCAAGGGAGCGGCCGGTGTGGGCCGAGTGGCGCTCGCATCGATGCGTGCGGTCGGGGGCGCGGCTTCATGGTTGCCGTTTCAATCACTGAGAGTTTGCTGGCACCGTTGCAGGGGTGTGCGGCGTGGGGTCGGCACGCCCATAGTCCCTGTTCAGGGCTAATGTGTTGCGTTGCGCATCGCAACGTCTCGGGGTCGCTCGCGGCCCGCGGGGCTTGGTGAACACTACTGTGAAGAGGAGCCTTCTGCACGGGCGGCGGGCCTCGCGTCGCCGTTCCGCTCCTCCGCTGCCGCGAGTCGCGTACGGGACCACCTCGGTGAGCTGGACGATTGTCCAGCTCAGGTGGGTTCGGCGCCGGCGGCGGACCTGCGAGTCTGGTCAAAACCGAAGCCGTCGGGGATGATTGTGATATGGAACACAGAATGAGTGACGCCGAGCTTCGGAAGGCGATTCGAGTTCTGCGCGAGCGCGCCGACGACGCCCGGCACCGAGGAAACGACGACGATGCCAACGGGATCGAGAGGACGATTCGTACCTATCAGGAAGAAATGACCCAGCGGTTGTGAACCGTCACGAACCGGCCCGCCGAGGGCCGGTTCGAGTCTCTTCCGGGCACGTGCGCCGCCGCAGTTGCGTGCGCGCAATCAGATTGCGTGCGTAGACTTCCAGCCGACACGGATCGGTGACGACGGGGGCGCACACGGCTATGGCGATCAAGACGCTGGACGGCAAGAAGTGCCTGATCACGGGCGCAGGTAGTGGAATCGGGCAGGCGACCGCCCTGGCGGCTGCGGCCGACGGCGCCGAACTGTTCCTCACCGACATCAACGAAGTCGGCCTCGCGCAGACGGTCGAGCAAGTCGGTAGCGGTGGGGGCACCGTCAGTTTCTCGCGTGCGCTCGACGTATCCGATTACGACACGGTTGCCGCATTCGCCGCCGACGTCCACGACCAGTTCGGCAGCCTCGACGTCGTGATGAACGTCGCCGGCATCTCCGCGTGGGGGACGGTCGAGAATCTCGAGCACCGTCACTGGAAATCGATGGTCGACGTCAATCTGATGGGTCCGATCCACATCATCGAGAGTTTCGTGCCCCCGATGGTTCGGGCGGGACGCGGCGGTCACCTCGTCAACGTCTCTTCCGCCGCCGGACTCCTGGCGCTCCCGTGGCACGCGGCATACAGCGCAAGCAAATTCGGGCTCCGCGGAGTGTCCGAGGTCCTGCGGTTCGATCTCAAACGGCACGGGATCGGCGTCAGCCTCGTGGTTCCCGGCGCGGTCAAGACGCCGCTGGTGGGCACCGTCGAGATCGCGGGTGTCGACCGTGACGATCCGCGCATCCAGAAGGCGATCCACCGGTTCGAAAAGCGCGCCGTCACGCCCGAGAAGGTCGCGTCCTGCATCATCGCCGGCATCAAGAAGGACCGGTACCTGGTGTACACGTCGCCGGACATCCGGTTCGGCTACTGGTGGGCCCGCAAGTTCTCGCCGCCGTACGACTTCGTGATGCAGCGGGCCAACGACCAGTTCAGCAAGTTCCTGTAGCGGCTACGCCTCGCCGGCCCTGAGCACGGTGCCGTCGGTCGCGGACACCTGCTCGTCGTGCCCACCCGGCGGGGTCCCGGCGAGCCGATTCGGTCCGGCTACGGCAGGTCACCGCGCTCGGGGATGCCGAGTTCGCCTCGCACTGCGGTGAGGAAGTCGTCCTGGGCGCTCGTCCCGGCCTGGAAGTGGTCGGCGAACTGCTGCTGACGGGCGGACAGGGCGTCCGCCGACACGACGTCATCGGCCGCGAAGTCGTTGCTCAGCCAGCCGATCGTCTCGGCGCCGGCCAGATACTCGACCACCATTCGCCGTGCCGATTCCACCACCGCCTCGGATCCGATCAACTCCACCGCCGCGAACTTCGAGCCGAGCACGATATTCTGCCGCGGTAGCGGCCCGAGGATTTCGAGCATCACGCCCGAGAGGTCGGGGCCGTCGAAGTGGTCGAATGCCACCGACACCGAACCCGCGGTGGTGCGCACCTCGTTGGCCGCGGTGAGGAACTCCGTGTAGATCTGCTGCCGCTGTGTTCGCAGGAACTCGTTCGAGGACTGGTTCACCGTCGCCTCCACCTGATTCGAGGTGTTCAGTAGTGTGAACGCCCCTCCGGACACGGAACCGATCAGGGTGCCGGCGACGGCCATCGAGGCGACCAGCATGCTGAGCCGAAATTGATGGCGTCGCACAGCTATTCGGTCGAGAGGTTCGGCGCTCTTGGTCTCGCTCACTGTTTCGCTCCCATCGATGCTCCACCGGTGTACATCGACTCTCGCGTACGGCCCGAGACCCGTCGCGCGTAGTCGACTACGCGGGTCGTGAAACTTTTCGGGGGTGTCGGAGCGATATGCGTAGTAGGCGGCGATCGATGACCGCACCGGTGGCTGCACCCGCAGCCGCCGAGCATCACCGTTCGCCGAAGAGTCGGGACTCGACACACGAAGGTGAGCACAATGAACAAGATCGCACTCCGCACGGCAATCGCTTCGGCCGTCATCGCTCCGGTGATGCTCGTCGGAGCAGGCCCGGCGACGGCATCACCGACGCTCAGTACGGGCGCCAGTGGCGGGATCGAAATCAAAGTGCCGGACAAGGAAAGCTGGAACTGCTTCGGGCTGGATTCGAACTTCGGCCTCAAGGCGGGCGTCGGAAAGCTGGATGGATTCGCGAAGGGATCCAACGTGACCGTGTTCTGCTTCGGCACCACGGCGCCGTTCTTCTTCACCGGCAGTGTGAAGGCCGGAACGTAGAACTCTTCAGCGGTGCCCGCCGTGCAGGCAGTCCTCGAACAGTGTGCGCACCTCGTCGACGTGCCGGTCGAGGTCCGCGAGGTCCCAGCCGTCGGTCGGCACGGGCGCGAGGACGTCGACGTCGACGGTGCCGGGGTGCGCGACGAGCGAGTTCCGCCACATCCGTTCGCCGGCGTTGTGGATGACGATCGGCACGATCGGCACCCCCGCCTGCATCGCCAGGTGGAATCCGCCTTTCTTGAACTTGCCGAGCCGCGGGGACGGTGAGCGGGTGCCCTCGGGGGCGATCGCGATGGAGACGCCGGACTGCAGTTTGTCCACGGCCGGGCGGAGCGCCGCTCGCGCCTTGGTACTGTCCGACCGGTCGATGTAGGCGACGTCGAGGAGGGCGCCCACGGGAATGAACCGGGGGTCGCGCGCGGCCTCCTTCTTCGCGACGCCGGTGACGTCGCGCCGGATGACGCTGCCGATCACCAGCAGGTCGAGCGAACTCTGGTGATTGAACATGAAGACCGCGGGCCTGGCCGACCACGCGTTCTCCCTGCCCTTGATGCGCACGTTGATGCCGCAGATCGCGAGGGCGAGATCCGGTCCGAAGCTGCCGACTAGGTTGGCGCCGGTCTGCCGGTTCTGGGTGAGCAGGCCCGCGGAGACACCGAACGCCGCGGCACCCATCAGCGCGCCGATCGCGGTGGTGGTGCGGGCGATGGACATCGGATCGGCGCCGCTCTCGGGAGGTCGCAGATTCACCGACGGCCACCCGTTCTGCCGCGCGGTGGCCGCCAGTTTGCGGTCGGGGTTCAGCGCCACGGGGTGTCCCACCGACTTCAGCATCGGAACATCCTCCGCGCCGTTGGAGTACGCGAAGCTGTCACCGAGATCGGCGTCGTGCTTGTCGGCGTACTCGCGCAGTGCCTCGGCCTTGGCCGGTCCCCACAGCGGTGCCGATTCGAGCTTGCCGGTGAGCATCCCGTCCAGGACCGCGGGCCGCGTGCACAGCACGTCCTCGGGTTCGATGTCGAGGTCGGCGGCCACCGACAGCGCTTGATACGGGGTGGCGGACGTGGCCATCACCACGCGGTGGCCGGCGTGCCGGTGCGCGGCGAGCAGGCCGCGGACCTCCGAGAAGATCATCCTCGCGATCTCCTGCCGGAACAGCCGCTGCCCCCACTCCTGCATCTCGTCCTCCATGCGCCCGGCCAGGCTCTGCACACCGATGCGCATCAGATTGCCGACGTCGGCGCCCCGGAATCGGGTCTCCACCGCGGCATTCGTGGTGCGGAGAAGCTCGGCCACGCTGATGTCGAAGCGCCGCAGGCGGTCCCGGTAGACGACGCTCGCGGAGTACCCGCTGATCAACGTGCCGTCCAGGTCGAACGCCGCGAGGGTGGCCGGGCCCGGCACGGCGGCCGCGATGTCGTCGTGGAGACTGCGGAGATCGCTCATCTACTCACCTACCACCCATCTGGTCCAGATTCTCGTGCGCGATGGCCCGGATGCGGAGCACCTGGTCGATCAAGGTCTGGAGTTCGGCCTCGAACTCGACCCGCCGGGCCGCCATGTTCTCGGCGTTCGGTTCGACCAGTCCCCGGTTCCGCGCCAGCTTGAGCGCGGTCGTGAAGAGTTCGGCCGAAATCGACTCGCTGCTCCCGATCTGCTGCCGCAGTCGTCGCTGCTCGGCGAGCGCGAGGCACGCCGTCATGAATGCCTTCTCGTCGAACTTCCGGTCCACAGGAGTGCGTAGCAGCTGACTCGCGACCACCGCGTACGCCTCCAGGAACGGCTGCAGCACCCGGTGCGCCAGGTGAATGCGCATCCCGGACAACAGGTTCGACGCATGTTGAGGGTCGCCCAGGTTCGACTGCCATGCCGGGTCGATCAGGTCCAGTTCGGCTCGCAGTTCCTTCCGGAAGCTGTCCTTCTCGCTGAAGAAGAATTCGAACTTGAGGAGGTCGCGGATGCGCAGTGCCGCATTCCATCCGTCTTCGAGCGGGTCGGTGAACTGCTGATCGACGGCGGCGCGCAGCACCATTTCCGCGATCGCCCGCATCACGAGGAAGTGAATGGTGTTGTTGCGGTAGAACGCTGCCACGAGATGCTGATCGCGCCCCAGGTAGAATACCCGCTCGCTGCCCTGATCGAAACTCTTCAGGACCCCGGAGTCGAGATGGGTGCGCACGGCCTTGCGGATCACCTGCGGATCCGTCAGATCCACGTCGCCCGCGGTCGGCAGCGAGCGCGCCGTGATGTAGTCGACGAGGGGTCCGAGAATGGCACCGACCTCGGCGACGGTGAGCGCCCGATCCTCGATGCCGAGGAACGCGAGCATCACGAGTGAGGACGCCGTGACGGGGGTGACCTCGTTGATGCGGTGACACACCTCGAACGCCGTCTTCTGCACCGCCAGCCGCAGGTCGTCCTCCTGGGCGAGGTAGTCCGCCAGCGACATCGGCCTGCCGACGTTGACGTGCGCGACGCCGTGCCGCTGACCCTGCGCCCGAACGTATCCGAAGAGCCAGCGCAGACTTTCCTTGCTCTTCGCCTGGCCGTGTGCCTCCGCCGCCATCGCCCCGACCTCGTACAGCTGGTCGTAGGTCAGCGACACCGGGACGAGGTACACGTCGGACATCCCGCTGTCCCGGAACGCTTTCGCAAGATAGTTGAGCAGACCGAACCGCGGCGGCCGCAGCTTGCCGGTGCGGCTGCGCCCGCCCTCGATGTACCACTCGAGGTTGAACCGCTTCGTGAGCAGGTAGCGCATGTACTCGCGGAGCGTCCACTTGTAGATCTCGTCGCCCTCGATCTTCCGGCGGATGAACACCGTGCCGCTGCGCTTGCCGATCGGCCCGATCGGCCAGAAATTGATGTTCAGCCCGCCCATCACGTGATTGAGCGGAAGGTCGTTCGCGAGCAGCGCCGGCCGCAGCACCAGCGGGTCGAGGTACGAGCGGTGGCTGGGCAGGAACACCAGGGAATGTTCCTTGTTCAGCTCCCGCAGGTCGTCGAGCCGGGTGGTGTCGACGTCGAGGCGGTATGCGCGGGAGAAGTAGCGGCCCAACTGATCCCACAGAGCGATGGCCCGCCGGCTCTGAGCGGCGACCATCTCGTCGAGCGCCCCGCGGGCCCGGCGATCCACCTCGGCGACCGGGAGATTCAATTGGGCCGACAGTTCATGTGTGCCGTCGTGGTACCGGCTGGCGTCGGTGATCTCGTCGACGACGAACCTCGACACCTTGTACTGCGTGCCCAGCACCGTGCGCTCGGCCCGCTCCAGGGTCAGCGCCGCTTGGCGGCGGATGAAATCCGGAAGCGACCCCCCGCCGTTCTCGGCGAGCCGGCGTGCGAGGTCGCTGAGCGGGGCCGGGTCGCCCTCCAGAACCTGGCACCGGGCCGGGTCGTCGCGCATCACCCGTCGCTGCGTGTTCTGGCCGGGGTGCAGCGGATCGCGCAGCGACAGCGTCTCCCGCAATCGCTGCGCGCCGTCCGGATGCGTCTCCTTCGGCAGCCACACCACCCGCAGCGGGGTGAGCAGCGGATCGTCCTTGCGCCGTGCCAGATCGGCGAGGGCCTGATCGGTGACGCGGACGGTGGGCGGGGGCTGACCGGTGTCGTTCGCCTGCCGCTCCAGCCACGTGCGGAGAACGTCGTCCTCCATCTCGCTCATCGTCTCGATGAGGTAGACCCGTGGCCGTGTCGTCTGCTCGTCCATCGCGCCAGCCTTTCCTTTCACCCGCGGCCGAGTTCGACGATCTCGTCGAGACTCTCCTGCAGGCACGACATGAACCGCGCCGGTGCGGTCACGGCGGCCGTGTCGAGATTGACACCGATGCAACACGTGCCGACGTGGGAGACCAGGGTTGCCATGACCGCGCAGCCGGGGGCGGGACCGAACGGGAACATCCGCTCGATCCGGGCACCCGCCAGATACACGGGCACGGGCACGCCTGCGACGTTGCTGGCCTGCAGATCGAGGCCCGTCGACTGCGAGAGGTACCAGTTGGCCAGCACCACCGTCGGGATCCGGACCAGGATCGGGGCGGCGGAATCGAGCAGACCGAGCGCCGGTTCCTGGCGCAACCCCAGAATGATCGCGCGTACCTTCTCGATCCGGGCGATCGGGTCGCGTTCTCCGACCGGTCCGGCGAACCGGGCCGCCGCGAACCGGTTGCCCCCGGTGGGATCCGACGCCGAACGCATACTCACCGGCATCCCCACCGGAATCGTCTCGAGGTCGTGGCCGAACGATTCGTGATACCGGCGGAACCCGCCCAGCAGTGCCGCCACATACGCGTCGTTCAGCGACCCGCCCGCGACGTGGGCGGCGGAACGCAATTCGTCGACACTCACCTCGAGCACGCCGAACCAGCGTCCGAGCCCCCGGTCGCGCAGCAGGTCCGAACCCGTGGTCGGGGGAGGGGTCACCACCCTGCGGATCGAGTTCGCGTAACCGGCGACCTCCGTGACACTGCCCACCGGGTCGCCGACCACCGTCATCGCCGTCCGCACCGCGCCGCGGATCAGGCCGCCGAGACGGCCGGGGGCGCTGCGCACGTTGTCGAGCGCCTGCTCGAACAGGGCGCCGCCGCCCGACATCTGCTCCGGCAACGGCGCGGGCCGATCCGGTTTGTCCGGCGACGGTTCGGGGCGCCTGCTGTGCAGCAGCGTCATCAACTGGATGCCGCCGAGACCGTCCGTGATGCTGTGGTGCGTCTTCACCACGTACACGGCGCGGCCGTCGTCGAGCCCCTCGATGAGCATCGCGCTCCACGGTGGCCGGGCGCGGTCGAACGGCTCGGTCGCCATGTGCCTGCACATTCGCAGTGCGTGGTCGAACGTCGCGGGCTCCGGCAGCCGCACCCGAGACAGGTGATAGTCGAGATCGAACTCGGGGTCGACCGACCACATGGGGTTGCCCAGCCGCAATGTCGGCTCCACCACCCGCATCCGGATGCGCGGCACCATGTGCGACGCCCATTCGTGGGCGCGCACGAGCCGCTCCCAGTCCGGCGGCTTGTCGAGGACGTCGACCGCGACGATCGGCGAGCGCAGCTTCGGCTGCACCTCCTCCATCCGCCACATCCCGGTCTCGAAGTCGGACATCGTGCGGTCCGCTCCCCAGGCGACGTCGGAGAAATCCACGTCGACGGCACTCGGTGGTATCAGAGGTTCGCCGTCGGCCATGCCCACCCTCATTCGGTTGCTCGAGTTGCCCTCAGCTGCTGCTTTTCCAGTGTGGACCCGCCCCGCAGATCGCGTCCCTGGTTCCGGCGGATTCGCGGTCCCCGCCCGTGCGCGTTTGACGAGTCCCTGGACTCCTTCGCCGCTCACGGAGTTGTCGTAGGCTGCCGTCATGGCGAAAAGCTTCGACTACTCCGAACAGATCGCGTACCCGATCGACCGTGTGCACGCGACGGTGACGGACCGGGCGTTCTGGCAGCACCGGTTCGAGGAGGCGCCGGAGAAGCTCACCCTCGACGACAGCCGCGGCCCCGGCACGCTGACGGCGACGATGCGCGACACCATCGGCGCGTCCTCCCTCCCCGGGCTGGTGCGCAAGGTCGTCACCGGTGAACTGAAGGTCGAGCGGGCCGACGAATGGGGCGCACTCGACGGCGACCACGCCGAGGGCCGGATCAGCGGCAGTTCCACCGGGATCCCCGTGAAGATCGACTGCACGTCGGTGCTCCGCGCGTCGGGCGACGTCACCGTCCTCGACGTGTCCGGATCGGTGCAGGTCAAGATCCCGCTCGTCGGGGGTCAGATCGAATCCCTCGTGAGGAAGCTGATCGGCGACATGGTCGGGCAGGACCGCGACGCGATCGAGAAGTGGCTCGGCGACAGCTGACGCTCACACCCCCGGCGCGGGGCCGTCCAGTTCCACGTCCAGCGTGCGGGCGCCCGGTCCCGCCGTGCCCAGCCGGTCGTGGCTGTTGACGATCGCGCAACTGCCCAGCGACAGGCACCCGCAGCCGATGCAGCCGGTCAGGTTGTCGCGGAGCCGGATCAACTGCTCGATCCGCTGGTCCAGATCCGCGTGCCATCGCGTCGACAACTTCTCCCAGTCCTTCCGGTTCGGGGTGCGGCCCTCGGGGAGCGTCGCGAGGGCGTCCCGGATCTCCGCCAGCGGAATTCCGACCCGTTGGGCGATGCGGATGAACGCGACCCGCCGCAGCGTGTCCCGGCGATAGCGACGCTGATTGCCGGACGTCCGTCTGCTGGTGATCAGCCCCTCGCGCTCGTAGAAGTGCAGCGCCGACACTGCCACGCCGCTGCGCTCGGACAGCTGTCCCGGCGTCAGTTCCTTCGCTCTCCATTCGGGCATCTCCACGACAGGTAACCTTTCCCCGGGTTACCTGAACAATACTCGAGGTCAGTCGCGGCGGAGATGACCGTGGAGATGGTGTGTGAGCGGAGTCAGGTCGTGCGCCATCCACAGGTCGTACGTGAGGTCGCCGCCGCGCACCGACAACTGCCGCCGGATGCTGTGCACCGGTTTGGCGTCCGGGGACGCGCTGAGCGCCACCATCGACAACTCGATGATCCCCTCCCGGATCTGACCGCGGTGGATCTCGGTGAATCCGGTCGGCTGGGCCACGAGCAGTTCCGCCTCGTCCTCGGCGACGAGCCGCAGATACCCGGACTCCGAGTGCAACGGCCGCCCGGTGCCCGCCTCCCGCGTTCGAGACCGATACGCCAGGAACGGTTTACCGCTGGGGGCGAATTCGATCTCCTCGGTGTACGCGAAGTCCTCGATCGTCGGATACGCGCCCTCGCCCTCGCCGCGCCACAGACCGGCGAACGGCGCCAGGGCCGGCGGCACGGACGGAAGCGGTGGTGTGGTCGCAGACGAACTCGCCGTCGCATCCGTGTGCGCCGGCGAGAGAGTCGAGTTCTCGTCCATGAGATACCTCCGCCGCTTCACGGTACTCGCCTGCGGGGCCGAGGGACACGGTCGGCGGCGGAGCGTTTGAGCGTGCCTGCCGGGCCCGCCGGCATTACCGTCTAGACATGAACGCGTCCGGTTCTGCACCGCTGGGGGCCAACTCCGAAGTCGGGCATCTGCGTGCCGTCCTCCTGCACCGGCCCGGGGACGAACTGAAGCGGCTCACGCCCCGCAACAACGACCAACTCCTGTTCGACGGACTGCCCTGGGTCGACCGCGCACAGGAGGAACACGACGCGTTCGCGGACCTCCTGCGCAGCCGTGACGTCGAGGTCCTGCTGCTGTCCGACCTGCTCACCGAGACCCTCGGCGCCAGCGGAGCCGCCCGCATCCACGGCATCGGGGCGGCCGTCGACCCCCGGAAACTGGGCCACACCCTGGCGCAGGAACTGGCCGCGCACCTCCGCGGCGTCCCGGCCCCCGAACTCTCCACCATCCTTACCGCAGGCATGACGTTCGACGAACTGCCCGTCGCCGCGAACACGGCGTCGCTGGTCCGCCGCATGCACCACGGCGGCGACTTCGTCATCGACCCGCTGCCCAACCTGCTGTTCACCCGGGACTCGTCGTTCTGGATCGGACCGCGCGTCGCGATCACCTCGCTGGCACTGCCCGCCCGCGTCCGCGAAACATCCCTCACCGACATCATCTACGCCCACCACCCGCGTTTCCGGGGCGCCCGGCGCGCCTACGAATCCCACACGGCCCCCGTCGAAGGCGGCGACGTCCTGCTTCTCGCACCCGGCGTCGTCGCCGTCGGAGTGGGGGAGCGCACCACACCCGCCGGTGCCGAGGCGTTGGCGCGCAGCGTGTTCGAGGACGAACTCGCGCACACCGTGCTGGTGGTGCCCATCGCGCAGGCCCGGGCGTCGATGCACCTCGACACCGTGTGCACGATGGTCGACCACGACGCCGTCGTGATGTACCCGATCATCCAGGACACGCTGTCGGCGTTCACCATTCACCGCGAGGACAAGGGTGTGTCGATCCGCGGCGCCGACCCCTTCCTCGCCGCCGCCGCCGAGGCCATGGGCATCGGCAAGCTGCGCGTCATCGACACCGGACTCGACAACGTCACCGCCGAACGCGAACAGTGGGACGACGGAAACAACACGCTCGCACTCGCACCCGGCGTCGTCGTCGCCTACGAACGGAACGTCGAGACCAACGCCCGGCTCGAGGCGTCCGGCATCGAGGTACTGCGGATCGCGGGTTCCGAGCTCGGTTCGGGCCGTGGCGGGCCCCGCTGCATGTCCTGCCCGGTGGCCCGCGACCCGCTGTAGGCGGCTCCGCCGCCCGTGCGTGGCTGACGAGTCTCTGGACTCCCTAACCTCGATCTTGCATGTCTCTGACGTGCTGGCCTGAGCGGTTTCGGGTTGGGTGTTTGGGGCGCGGATTCGGTGCTCGGCAATGAGCGTTCGCCCGACGCGGTCGGGTGGTCGTCGGGGTCCAGGGCCCCGAAAGTTTATTCCCTTTCGTCTCGGGTTGGTCGGATTGGTGCTGGTCAGGTGGGGTCGGGGATCGCGTCGAGACGGGTCAACGCGGTGATCAGCAAGTCGATCCAGGGTGCGTGAGCGGACAGCCGCAGATGCACCTTCCGTGCGTGGCGGGCGATGCGGCCGGCGATCGAGAACAGCCGCAGTCGTAATCGTTTCGGCTCCCACCGTTTCGCATCATGATCGGGGAAGGCGAGCATCTGCATCCATGTGGTGACCTCGACGGCGAGGGCGACGAGGGCGAGCCAGATCCGATTCTGATTGAAACCCTGCAACGGAAGATTCTCCAGCCCGGTGTCTTTCGTGATCCGGATCCGGTCTTCGCACCGCGCCCGGCGCCGGTGCCGCAGTTCGAGATCGGGCAACTGACCACGGTAGGTGTTGGTGACGAACGCGGTCAGCCGCAACCCGTCACGGTCGGTGAAGCGCAGTTGCGCGCCGGGGTGCGGGCGTTCCTTGCGGACGACGACCCGCATCCCGTCGGGCCAGCCCGGCAACTCGAGTAGTCCGGTCACTTCGGCGACCCAGGCGCCGTCGCGGGGTTGCCCGTCCGCGTCCACGGCGGGGATCCAGGCCTGCTCGGGAAGGGTTTCGATGGCGGCGACGATGGTGTCGGTCAGACCGAATCCGATCGAGTACGACAACTTCTGTGTGGTCAGGTAGTCGATGAGGGCATGGGTGCCGCCGGCCGCGTCGGTGCGGATCAGTACCTTGCGGCCGACCCGGCCGCCCTTGGCGGTGAACGGCAATTGCCGCAATGCTTGCCTGATGACCTCGATGTGGTCTGCGGCGGTGTTGGAGCCGGCGTTGCCGGGGCGCAGCATCATCGCCAACGGCTCGCCCGTGCCGTCTGGTCCGTGGTCGACGAACGCGCACAGCGGGTGGAAACCGAACCCTCTCTTGTAGGTGGCGGCAGCGTTTTCCTTTTCCGAGTGTGCGGTGACCAGGGTCGCATCGATGTCGATGATCAGTGGATGCTCGGCGTCGATTCCGTGGTCGGGTGCGTGTTCACCGGCGGCGTTCCAGGCCATCCGTCGAGCTGTCGAACGGGCGGAGTTGATTGCCGCCAACGCTTTCGGTGCGTCAGCGGCCAATGCGGCAATCAGTCTCGAGACGGTGGGATCGGACGCTACCCGGCCGAAGACTGCGGGTTCTTCTCGCAGCAGCGCGATATCGGCCAGGCAGTCGCCGCC
>NZ_JBHUSF010000192.1:0-16769 GCF_042673295.1 Rhodococcus sp. NPDC057014 | reverse complement strand
GCTCACACCAGCCGCGCGGAGTCTTCCGCACCACATGTCTGCTGTGCCACATTCCTGCTGCACGCCAACGTATTTCACGATCGACCGTCACACCACCGACCGTGTGAGGAAACCGCTTCGCAATACGGCGGGTCGACAGTGGGGGCATGAACGATCCCGTGAGAGAACCCGGAGTTCACGTGAACGCGTGCGAGGCGTGCGGCCGGCTTCCGCATCCTCGCCGCGTCCGGCTGGCGCTGGCGAAGCTGTGCGCCGTGTTTCCCGTCGAGCTGTTACTTCACGCCTTGGTTATTCATTTCCACGTCTCCTATCTGATCACCGTCGCGGTCCTCACCGTCACCACCACCGTGTTGGTGATCTGGGTGGTCGAGCCGTCGGCGATGCGGCTCCTCGGCGGGTGGTTGCACGGTCCCGCGGACGGCAAGCACGGCCACCTCGTGACCGGACAGTCGCTCTGGCGCATCCGCGTCCGGGTGAGCGATCGCCCGGGACAGCTGGAATCGCTGGCCCGCAACCTCGCGGAGCGAGGTGCCAACATCCTGACCGTGCACGTTCATCACCTGGACGGCGGTTCACTCGACGAATTGATCGTCGGGGCGTGCCGGGACACGACGCCCGAGGCACTGTCCAATGCCGTTCGCGCCGGCGGCGGTCACGATGTCGGCATCTGGCCCGCGTCGGCGCTCGCCCTGATCGACGGCCAGACCAAGGCATTGACGTTGGCGTCGCGGGTGGTGGCCGATCCGTCCGAACTTCCCCTGTCGATCGCGGAACTCCTCGGGGCCCAGTACGTCGATACGCGCGTGACCGACGTTTCCACCACGGCGGCGAGCGTCGAGATCCCGTCGGGTGATGAGCTGCTCGTCTTCGCCCGGTCGGCGGACGAGCCGTTCACGCCGGCCGAGATCGCCCGCGCCCGCCGCCTCGGCGAACTCGCGCAGAAGACGCGGGAGATGGCGCTGTAACGGTCCGCAGGGACGGTCATTCGCACACAATTGCACCCCAACACGAGCCGACTTCCGTGACAGATCGTCAATGTGTTTGACATACTTGAACTAATGACTACCCGGACACTGTTTCACGGCTCTCACAAGGATGCGATCTCGATGCGAGATAACCAGTCCGCAGCCTCCGCCTTGCAACTCTACTGCGCCTTTCGGCATCAGCATCCGCGCAGCGTGATGCCCTCCGACTACGTCACCGACTGCGGTTTCCGACTCGGACGGTGGCAGGATCGCCAGCGCGTGGCCCGCATGCTGGGCACCCTGCCGCCCCAACGCATCCAGCAACTCGACGCGATCGGCTTCCTGTGGAGCGATGACGCCGTCCCGCTCCCGGCCGTGTCACCGGCCGACAGCAAGCGGCGACGGATGCTCACCGCCATCGCCGCCTACCGCGAAGAGCACGGCAACGCACTCGTTCCCGCGAACTACGTCACCGCCGACGGAGAACAGGTGGGCCAGTGGCTCTATCGAGCGGTGAAGAAGTGGCGGGCCGACGCACTGCCCGACGAAGAGCGTCGCCCGCTCGTCGTGCTCGGTGTCTCCCCCGGTCCGCGCCCACGAGGGCCGCGAACCGCGGCTTCGCACGTCGGATAGGCATTCCGCCGGTCACCACCGGCTGGAGCCGTCAGAAGTCCTCGTTGATGCAGGCCAGGCGATCACCGGCCATCCCGGCCTGACCGGGACCGGTCATGGTGTGCTGCGCGTGGAGCACTACGGAATTGGCCTCGCCTTCGCGAAACTCCCAGTCGACCGTCGTCGACGCCTGCGCGTTGCCGCTCGCGTCGGTGGTGACGTCGAGCCAGATCTCGTTCCGAGGGTTCGCGTATGCCGGATCCGAAGACGGCGATTCCGGGGTGGCAGCGGGATCGACATCGTTCTGATAGTGGGGTCCCGAATCCGAGGGTTTCGGTCCGCACGGCCGCGTGTGCGCGTGCACCCCGAAGTCACGGTTGGGCGCGAGTCCGGTCGCGGTGAACGTCACCGTCGTGCGGCCGTCCTGTCCCTCGGATTCGAGATGGACGGAGGAACCCACCGGGACAGCCACTTCGTCGTAGGTGAACGCGTTGTCCTCGCTCGCACCTTCCACGGGAAGTTGGAAGCCGTCGCCTGTCGTTCCCGGAAGTGGGACAGGCACGCTGGTCGTCGTTTCGGCGGAAACCGGGGGTGTCTCGACGGTGGCATCCGTCGACGCATCGTCGCTGCCGCACCCGGCTGCGACGAGCGCGGTCAGCGACACTCCAGCGATCAGAGTTGCTCGTCGTGTGTACATGATTCCCGCGTACCCGCGGATCGCATCACCGAATCCGGATTCGACACCGGCACGGACCGGTCGTGCTGTTTCCGTCGAAGAGCACGTTCGCTCCTGAATATGGCCGAAACCACACCAATTAGTTAGGTTAGGTTTACTTCGTGATAACGTTCACGCGCTTCCTCGCGTGCACGTGCTGATCGCTCTTCTCGTTCGACAGCCGGGATCGACGCCCGAGCGGGGCGCTGATCCTGGACGAACAGAAAGCATGACGAGCGTGAGAACATCCGTGGGCCGAATCGGCCTCGTGGCCATCGCCGCAGTACTGGCGAGCACCCTGGCCGCCTGTGGGCAATCCGAAACCGTCGACGACTCCGGCGCCGCCCGGGCCGGCGAGGGCAGCACGAGCTACCCCCTCGTCCTCGACAACTGCGGACAGCAGGTCACCGTCGACGCCGCGCCGCAGCGGGTGGTGTCACTGGACCAGGGCTCGACCGAAATCCTGTTGTCGCTCGGCCTCGCCGACCGGCTGGTGGGCACGGCGTCGTGGACGGACCCGATCCGCGAGAACCTCGCGGAGGCCAACGCGTCGGTGCCGCGGCTCGCGGACAACGCCCCGACGTACGAGGTGGTCCTGGACGCCGATCCGGACTTCGTGACGGCGTCGTTCGGCCGGCATTTCAAGCAGGGCGGCGTGGCGGAGCGCGCCCGGTTCGCCGAGACCGGAGTCGAGTCGTACCTGTCTCCCACCGACTGCGACAACGGGGTCAGCATCAACGGCGGCGGCAAGCGCACGAACCCGCTGACGATGGACGCGCTGTACCAGGAAATCGGTGAGCTCGCCGCGGTATTCGACGTGACCGAGCGCGGCACACAACTGATCGGCGAGTTGAAGGAACGAGAAGCCGCCGCACTGGCATCCATCGAGAAGTCGACGGTGTCGACGGCATTCTGGTTCGCCGACACCAAGAGTCCGTACGTGGCCGGCGGGCTCGGGTCCGCGAGCCTCCTCGCCGGCTCCGTCGGCGCCACCAACGTGTTCTCCGACCTCACCGACGACTGGTCGCCCGTGGGCTGGGAGATCGTGGTGGAACGGAACCCGGACGTCCTGATCCTCGGCGATCTGCTCCGCAACCGCTTCCCCGGCGACCTGCTGGCGGACAAGATCGCCTTCCTCGAATCCGACCCGGTGACGCAGAACCTCGACGCGGTGCGCAACAAGCGGTATATCGCCCTGCACGGCGCCGAGATGAACCCGTCCATCCGCGCCGTCGACGGCCTCGAGAAGGTCGCTGCCGGCCTGCGCGATCAGAAGGTCCCGTCCTGACCGCCACCCTCGACCACGCCGACACCGGTGTCCCCGTACCGGTTCGGCGTCGGTGGGTGTTCGGGACACTGATCGCGGCCGGCGGGATCGTCGCGCTCGGGCTGTCGATTCTCGTCGCGGTCACGCTCGGACCGGCGGACGTCTCACTGGTCAATGTTCGCGACGTGCTGCTCAATCACCTGGGGCTCGCGGATATTCCGGTGCGGCTGTCGAAGAACGCGATCGTGTGGGAGGAGCGACTGCCCCGGGCACTGGTCGCCGCCGCGTGCGGCGCCGGACTCGGACTCTGCGGCGTCATCATGCAGTCGCTGCTGCGCAACCCCCTCGCCGACCCGTTCGTTCTGGGAATCTCGTCGGGTGCGTCGACCGGTGCCGTGGTGGTGGGCGTGCTCGGCGTCGGTGGCGCCGCGCTCGGACTGTCCGGAGGCGCGTTCATCGGCGCTCTGGTCGCGTTCGGGCTGGTGTTGCTGCTCGCCCACATCTCCGGTGGCAACAACGACCGCGTCATCCTGGCGGGCGTCGCGAGCACCCAATTATTCTCGGCGCTCACGTCGTTCGTCATTTTCGCGTTCGCCGATTCCGACGAGACCCGCGGCGTGATGTTCTGGCTGCTCGGCTCGCTCGAGGGCGTCCGCTGGGACGACGTGACGCTGTGCGCGATCGTGGTGTTCGCCGGCACCGCCCTGTGCCTGCGCTACGCGTACGTCCTCGACGCCTTCTCCTTCGGCGACGAGGTGGCAGCGTCGCTCGGCATCGCCGTCGGCAAGGTCCGCCTGCTGCTGCTGGTGGTCACGGCGATCATCACCGCGACCCTCGTCAGCGTCGCCGGCGCGATCGGCTTCGTCGGACTGGTACTCCCCCACGCCGCCCGATTCCTCGTGGGCCCCACACACAGTCGGCTGATCCCGGCGACCGCGGTGATGGGTGCCGTGTTCATGGTGTGGGTGGACGCCGTCTCCCGGGTCGCGTTCGCACCCACCCCGCTGCCGGTGGGTGTCGGCACCGCCCTCGTCGGCGTTCCCGCGTTCATCGTCATCCTGTCCCGGCGAAGGAGAGCCCTGTGACACTCCACGCAGACGGCGTCACCTGGAACCGTGGGGGCGCACTGGTCGTCGACGGCGTCACCGTCACACCGGCACAGGGCTCGACGGTGGGTCTGCTCGGACCCAACGGATCCGGCAAGTCCTCGCTCCTGCGCCTGCTGAACGGCATCGTCCGCCCCACCTCGGGTGTCGTGACCCTCGACGGCAACGACCTCACCACCGTGCGTCGCAAGGACATTGCGCGCGCCGTCGCCGTCGTCAGCCAGCACGCCGACACCGACGTCGACATCAGCGTGCGCGACGTCGTGCGACTCGGACGCATCCCGCACCGCGGAACGTTCGGCGGCAACCCGGCCGTCGACGACGCCGCCGTCGCCGCCGCGCTCGAGCACACCGGCCTCACGGCGAAGGCGGATCGGCTCTGGCACAGACTGTCCGGCGGCGAGAAGCAGCGAGTGCAGATCGCCCGTGCCCTGGCGCAACAACCGCGCGAGCTGCTCCTCGACGAGCCGACCAACCACCTCGACATCCACCACCAGCTGGAGTTGCTCTCGCTAGTCACACGGTTGCCGGTCACCAGCGTGATCGCCCTGCACGACCTCAACCTCGCCGCCATGTTCTGCGACACGGTCATCGTGCTGAAGGAGGGCCGCGTCGTCGCGGGCGGAACCCCCGCCGACGTGCTGACGTCGGACCTGATCGCCCAGGTGTACAACGTCCGGGCCGAGGTACTCGTCGACGAGGCCAAGGGGCGGTTGTCGATCCTGTTCGAGCCGGGTCCGGTTCCCGTCCCCGTGCACTGAGGAACGACAACTCGTGACGGAGACGGACACCCGTCGGCGCTTCGTGGGTCGATGGTCGCTGCTGAGCAGTCTGGCGGCGGCGACCCCGGAGGTCCGGCTGCTCGTCCTCACCCAACTCGCGTTCAACGTCGGCTTCTTCATGGTGCTGCCCTACCTGTCGGTGTACCTGTCCGACGATCTCGGTCTGCGGGCGGCATTCGTCGGCGCCGTGCTCGGTCTCCGCACCTTCTCTCAGCAGGGGCTGTTCTTCGTCGGCGGCTCGCTCGCCGACCGCTGGGGCGTCAAACCGGTGGTCGTCACGGGTTGCGTCTGCCGCGTCCTCGGTTTCGCCGGGTTGGCCATGTTCACGTCGGTGCCCGGGATCGTGGTCGCGACCGTCCTGACGGGGTTCGCGGGCGCCCTGTTCTCGCCCGCTGTCGAATCGGCACTCGCCACCGCCGCAGGCGGCACCGACGACGGGGGGCGGTCGCGGGTGGACGCGTTCGCTCTGTTCACCGTGTGCGGGCAGATCGGATCGTTCACCGGGCCACTGGTCGGATCGGTGCTTCTGCTCGCCGACTTCTCGGCCGCGTGCCTCGCCGCAGCCGGGGTATTCGTCGCGATCCTGCTCGCGCACCTGCGGTGGCTGCCGTCCGGGCCCGGCGCCCACGCCACCGACAGCTGGCACGACGGCTGGCGGGAAGTCCTCGGAAACAGGCCGTTCCTCCTCTTCGCCGCGGCGATGAGCACGCAGTTGGTCGCGTACAACCAGCTGTACCTGCTGCTGCCACTGGAAGTGGAGCGGGCCTGGGGATCGCAGTCCCCGCTCGGCTGGTTCTTCGCCCTGTCCTCGGTGTTCGTCGTCGCCGCCCAGTTACCCATCACGAAACGGGCGCACACCCACGCCGCACTACCTCTCGGCCTCGCCGTCATGGCCGTCGGTTTCGCCGTCATGGCCGTCGCCGTCCCCGCCCGACCCCACGGGATACCCGGACTGATTCCACCCGCCGCCTTCGTACTCCTGCTCGCACTCGGCCAGATGATCGCCATGCCCGTCGCACGAGATGCGATCGCCCGCATGGCCTCCGGTCGCCGGCTCGGAACGTACTACGGCGTTTTCGCCTCCATCGGCGGAGCCGCCGTCCTGCTCGGTTCCGTCGCCGTCGGCGCCCTGATCGACGCCGTGCCGTCTACCGGGTGGCCCCTCGCCGCACCGTGGTGCGCTGTCGGAGCACTCCTCACCGGCAGCGCACTGACCGTTCGTGTCGCGTTTCCTGCTCGCCGGCGGGACGAGACCACCGGCTGAATCCGGCGCCGATGTCGTCGGGAGCGGTGTCCTCGCCGAGTCGGGGGTCGGCGTCGAACCTCATCGCTTGTCGAGCGATGTCGTAGGTGGGCCAGCCGGGGTCCCCGTGGGTTGCGAAATCGAGCCAGGTTCGGTGCATCGCGCGGGTGAGGGCGTCCGGTGCGTTTTCGCCGACGAGGCCGCGGCATGCCTGTGTGGTGTCGAAGACGAAGGGGACGTCGAGGCCGTGTGCGGCGCCGTGCAGTGGTGATCGCCATGCGAATTCGTAGACGTAGGCGGTGCCGGGGTGACGGTGCGCGGTGCGGCGGCTCGGCGATCGGAACATCAGATCCGTGTAGGCGGCGGTGAGTGCCTGCGCGGGGGTGACGGCCGGGTCGTGGAGACGGTGTCGTTCCAGGAGCGCGTCGGCATCGGGGTAGGTGGCGGCCAGTTCGGCGACGGCGTCATCCGCGTCGAAGGCGGCGAACGCGTCGGCGCCGAAACCGAGGTTGGCTTCCTCGAGTGTCGTGCCGATCAACAGTTCGACGCTGTGTGCGTGGGTGCTCGGGACTCCGACCGGGTCGGGGAGGACGTCGTCCCCCGTGGTGGGGAGGAACAGTGCGCGTCCGTGTCCTGGGTCGACACCGTTGTCGTCGCGCAGATCTGGACGGGGCGCGGTTCTGAACAGGGCACCCTGCGCGCGCAGCAGGTCGGGGGCAGAGGATGCGCGGAATGCGTCCACGGCCGGGGAGGTTCCGAGCCTGGCGGCGACTGCCTTCGTGAGTTCTTCGGTGAGCGCGAGTGGGCGGGCCATCTCGTCGTGTCCGCTCTGGACGATCGCACGCCGGAACAGTCCCACGGCCGGCGGGGAGTGCAGCAGGAACGCGACCGAGGTGCCGCCCGCCGATTCGCCGAAGACGGTGACGTTGTCCGGGTTCCCGCCGAACCCGGCGATGTTGTCGCGAACCCAGTGCAGTGCGGCGATCTGGTCGCGCAACCCGATGTTCGTGGCACCGGGCAGTGCGAGGAAGCCCTCCGCGCCGAGTCGGTAGTTGACGGTGACCAGGACGACGCCGTCGCGCGCGAACGCCGTGCCGTCGAACGCCGGGGCGGCACCCGAGCCGATCATGAACCCGCCGCCGTGGAGGTAGACCATCACCGGGAGCCCGCTCGTGCCGGGGTCGGGTGTCCAGACGTTGAGATTGAGGTAGTTGCCGTCTCCGGTCACCCATCCGGGCCCGACCAGCGGCGCCAGACACGCCTGAGTGGGATGCAGTTGCGGCTGGGGTGCGGTCGCGCCGTAACCGGTGGCGTCCCTGGTCCCCGACCATCGTTCGGCCGGGGCCGGCGGTGCGAATCGGCGTTCGCCCGCCGGGGCTGCCGCGTAGGGGATTCCCAGGAAGCGGGCGACCCCGTCGGTGTGGTCACCGGAGAGTCGCCCCGCCTCTGTGTTCACGGTACGGACGGTCATCAGCGACATTCCCTTTCGTGTGGCCGGGCCGAGGGGTCGTTCGAATCGGTTCCCCTCGACCCAGCCTGCCACGAGGCTTCGATGCCGGCCGGAACTGTCAGGCCCCCAGGCCCGATCCACCGTGGCAGTCCGAGATGGTCGGGGGCGCGGTCAGGAACGGTCGCAGCTCGAGCCATTCGTGGATCGGCTTCCCACCCGCACCGGGCGCCGCCGACAGCTCCCCGGCCAGTTCGAGCGCCCGCTCGTGGGATTCGACGTCGATCACCATCCAGCCGGCGATCAGGTCCTTCGTCTCCGCGAACGGGCCGTCGGTGACCGGCGGCCGCCCCTCGCCGTCGTAACGGACGAACGTCCCCTCCGGTGACAGCGCCTGACCGTCGACGAACTCCCCGGTCCCCTCCAGCTTGGTCGCGAAATCCTGCATGTACTGCACGTGCGCCGAGATCTCCTCCGGCGTCCACTCCGCCATCGGCACGTCGTTGACCGCCGCCGGCGCGCCGCGGTAATGCTTGAGCAGAAGGTACTTGGCCATCATGTTCTCCTCGGTAACGGTGCGACCCATTCTGGCCGCATTCACCCCAGGGACGGAGCCGAACACCGGTTCTCGACATCGCCTCCGAACTATTTCCGATCGACGCGATCGAGCCAATCACCGAACAGTGCGGCGAGCAGTGCGGGCCGCTCGTGCACGAGCGCATGACCGGCGTCCTCGACGACAGCCAGGGCGGCGTGCGGATAGCGCTCGAGCAATTCACACGCGTCGGCGTACCCGGCGACCGAATCGCGCCTGCCGGCCACGATCAGCGTCGGCCCCGGGAACACACCCGACCCGACGTCGACCGCCCACCCGGCGAAGATGCGCCCGAGCGCATCCTCGTCGACGAGTGTCGTCCCCGGCACCACATGGTCGCGGTAGCGGCGAGCGGTGGCCCGGGTGCGCACGACGAAGTACTCGTCGAACCCCGCCCACAGCGCACGGTCGAGTTCGTCGTAGGCATCGGCGTCCCGACGAACCACGCTGTGGTCGGGCACGTTCCGCGACCGCTCGGCGACCGGACACACCAACGCCAGACCGAGCACGACGTCTGGGCGCCGGGTGGCCACACCGCGAGCCAGATAGGCGCCGTACGAATGCCCCACCAGCATCACCGGGCCCGCCCCGAGGCCGTCGATGAAGTCGCCGAGCAGCGTCACCACATCGTCGTTGCAGGTCAGACCGTGCGCTGTCGACAGACCCATCCCCGGCAGGTCCGGGTAGATCCGCCGGTACCCCGTGCCCGGGACGACGGCTTCGATCGCCGCCTCGATCTCACGATGATCCACACCGGCGCCGTGCAGGGCGACAATCGGCACACCACTGCCGTGCTCGACCCAATGGACCACGGCGTCGTCGATCCGGCGCTCCATGGCAACACCCTAACGATCCACGGACCACACGAAGCGCACGAAGAACAGTCAGTCGAGCAAACTGAGAGCACGATTACGCAGCATCCTCCCGCGGCGATTGCACGACGTAGGAACATTACGTAGGCTTAGACCCTACGAAATGCGCAAAGAAGGGTGGGACTTCTGTGACACGAGTACACACCACCGCCGTACCTGCACCACTTGCCAGGCGCCCGCTGCGAACCTTCCGCCCCCAGGACGCCACAGACGTTTACGCTCACCCCCGGCCCGAACTCGCCCGCCTGGTCGCCCGCGGCGTCCTGCACCGCGCCGCCCCCGGCTACTACATCGTCACGCCCCCCGAACGCGCCGGCCGCCCCTGGATCCCGGGTCTCGAAGCCACCGCCGCCGGGATAGCCACCACCATCTACGGACCCGATGAGGCCATCGTGATGGGCATCAGTGCAGCACGCCTGCACCACGCGATACCCCGAGCGTTGGCCACCGCCATCGCCGCCGTCCCGCGCCGACACCGACCGATCACCCTCACGGACCGGCCCGCCACCATCGTCTTCCTCCGCCGCGACACCACCGAACTCGACGCCGAACGCATCGATACCCCACTCGGGGCCACACTGGTGACCACCCCCGAGCAAACCATCCTCGATCTGGCACGGTGGCCGCAACTCGGTGACGCCGAGATCGAAATCCCCACCGCGATCGCGACCCTCCACCAACGCAGCGACCCCACGCGTCTGGCCGCCCTCGCCACCGAACAACACGGCATGGCCGCCGCTCTCACCCGAGCCGAAACATGGGCGAGGACACGGTCGTGAACCTCGACGAACGCGACAGTGTCGCCACTCAATTCGGGGTCGCGACCGACCAGGTCGAGCGAGGACATCGATCTCATCTCACTCGACCCCCGACGCAGCGCGCTGGCCGCCGACCTCGACACAGCACTCCCCCGATCCCTGCAGCGGTCATACGGCCGACTCGACTGGGCTCCGTCGCTCAGCACCGGCTCGAGTGTGGATGCCGCCACCCTCCACACCGTCCGCACCGCCTGGTCGCAACTCCGCCCGGACAGCACTGCGACGCGTGCCGGAACATGAACCGACGGTCGGCTGGAAGGCCAAGTCACCGATCCGCGCCGCCCACACGGGTCGCGCGGGAACCGCGGGATGGCGAGATCCGCTAGCCGGTGACCGGTACCCGGGCGCCGAGGGTGGTGGCGGCGCGACGGACTTCGGGGATCAGGTGCGCGATCTGGGCGTCGTCGAGGGCGTCGGTGGGTCCGGTGACGCCGAGGACGGCGACGAGGGTGCCGTCGGCGGCCCGAACGGGAGCGGTGACGGAGGCGATGCCGAAGAGGCGTTCGCTGACCGAGACCGCGAAGCCGTCGCTGCGGATCTTGTCGAGCTGGGCGGGCAGTTCGTCCTTCCGCAATGTGCCGCCGCCGGCGAGGGGGACGTCGCCGATGCCGGCGAGGATCGTCTCGACTTCCTCCGCGTCGAGGTGGGCGAGGATGGTCTTTCCCGCGCCGCCGAGGTACAGCGGGAGGCGCTCGCCGACGGGAAGTACGTAGCTGAGCGGGTGTTCGCTTTCGACTCGGGCGATCAGGACTCGCGAGTTTTCGACCCGCACGTACATCGACGCGGTGAAACCGGTGTTGGCGGCGAGTTGTTGCAGCGTGGGCTGGGCGAGGACGCTCAGCGGGTTGGTGACCATGAATGCGTGGGCGACGGCCAGCGCGGCGGGGCCGGCGGTGTAGGTGTCGCCGATCCGGGCCGCGTAGCCGCGGTCGAGGAGCACCCCGAGGATGCGCTGGACGGTGGCGACATGCAGGGAGGCGTGCCGGGCGACCTCGCTCAATCGCAGTGGCTGCTTGGCGTCCTGCAGGACGCCGAGGACGTCGAACGCGCGGTCCAGGGAACGCATGTTGTTGGTCGGCGCCGCCATATGTCCTCCTCGATGAACCCACTTTCGATCGAACTTATCATTCTACGAGAACAATCAGGTGCGAGGACGGTCAGCGGATGGCGGTCGCGTTGCACGGTGAACCGACGCCGCCGACGAAGTTGAGCGGTTTCACGGTGACGAGGGCGTCCCAGGTACCGGTGCGCCGGCTGTCCTCGACGAGGGCGGTGAGGTTCCACAGTTCGCCGAGCGGGACGCCGAGTTTGCCGATCAGTTCCTGGTGCATCATGCCGGCGTCCTCGGGAGCGGACTCGGCGAACGGGCTGCCGGGGAGTACGGGCAGGACCTCGACGGCGAAGGTGTCGGTGCCGAACAGGGCGATCTTGTTGTCCCACAACCATCGTGCGAGTTCGCGACTCTGCGCGAAGCCGGTGGAGCGGCGACCGGCGCGGACCTCGTTGCGCTGGTCGTCGGTGGCGGTCAGGTACCAGTGCGCCCATCCGGTGTGGACGAGGATCAGATCGCCGTCCTGGATTCGGGCGTTCTGGCGGTCGAGGGCGGCGTCGAGGTCGGCGGCCTCGACCGCCGGTCCGCGAACGTGATCGAGTGGGGCGCCCCGGTCCGCGAACAGCCCTTCGAGGTCGAGGAGCAGTCCGCGGCCGACGATCGGATCTTGTGACCAGGCCTGGATCCCGAGCGCGGGAGCGTTCTCGGTGACCTGGTCGTCGGGGGTGCCGTCGTAGAAGCCGTGTCCGGACACCCGTCGGTGGCGCAGCCCGTCGAGGTGGCTGCTGGCCTGCAGGTAGAAGCCGTCGAGCAGGTCGTCGCGGGATTCGGCGTGCGCGGAGACGATGGTGTGCTTCGGCGCCGTCCGCGACCGGGCCATCGGTGGGTCGAACGCTCCGAGCGGGTAGTCGAGGGCGAACACTGCACCCCGGGTGACCAGGCCGGCGGCGTCGCGGACCTGCCCGGGGCCTGCGAAGTTCGCCGTCCCCCGGTCCCGGTTCTCGAAGATTCCCCAGCTCGACCCGGCCGGGGCGCCGTCGGTGCGGGTGCACAGGTCGGTGTAGGTGGAGTCGGCGTCGATCGTGTTCACGGGCCTGGTCATCCGACGTGCTCGGCGGCGCGGGCGGGAGAATCCTCGTTTCCGAGGGCGTCCTCCTCTCCGCCGTGGTGGAAGTACGACAGTACGAAGGCCAGTAGTCCCGCGATGCCGGCGGATCCGTAGGCGTAGGGGGCGAGCAGTTCCTCGACGTGGGTGACGATGTGGCCGTCACCGAGGATCAGGCCGACGGTCTGGCCGAGCACGATCGCCAGTCCGCCGAGCAGGAACGCGACGACGCTGATGCGGAAGAGGGTGGAGAAGCTTTTCTGGAACATGACGTGTCCTGTCGCGGGGGTCAGACGGGGAGGAGGCCGAGGGCGATGAGCACTCCGATGCCGAGGATGGGAACGCAGTAGTACTTCAGCAGTGGCATGAAGATCTTCGACGGGTCGATCCGGGCGATGCCGGAGGCGACGTAGATCGGGGCGCCCGACGGCGGGGAGGCGCCTTCGGTGGACGCGAACACCAGGACGGCGGCCGCGGCCACGGGGGCGGCGATGCCTGTGCCGACCAGTGCGGCGACGGCGACGGGGCCGACCGAGGCCATGGTGGCGGAGGCGGTCAGCGGGATCGCGATGATGACGATGATGATGCCGACGAGGATCGCCATCAACCAGGACGGTGCGCTGAGGCTTTCGAGCATCGCGGTCAGCTGCTGAGGCAACTTCAGCTTGGCCAGCACCGCCGAAGCGGAGAACGCGGCGACGATGGTGATGCCGATGACGCCGAACTGGGGTGCCGCGTCGCCGAGGACTTTCCACCAGCCCGTGGTGGTCTTGGGCAGGTGTCGGCGGCCGAGGAAGAGCACCAGCAGGATCATCAGGACCGGGATCCAGGTGATCAGGCTCAGGGCGCTCGACATCACCAGGTCGGTGTAGTGCGCGATGGGGGCGGCGATCGGCCCGCGGGTGAGCAGCAGCGGGATCAGGATCGGGACGAACAGCAACAGGGAGGTCCAGCCGACGCGCAGGCTCCGCTTCACCGGGATGCGGTCCTCGGGGGCGATCGGCTGCAGGCCGTTCTTGCGCACCAGGTAGTAGCTCAGCACGAGTCGGTAGCCGAGGCACCAGAGGCCCGCGATCGCGAGCGGGACGATGATGTCGTCGGCGGCCATCATGCCGGTGACGGTGCTCGACCCGACCAGGATGAACATGGTCGCACTGAACGGGAAGGTCACACCCATGCCGGCGCAGCCGGCGACGACGGTGGCGGACAGTTCACCGCTGACACCGGAGCGTTTCATCCACGGCACCGTGACCGAGCCGACCGCGGCGGTGACGGAGGCCCCGACGTGGGCGATGGCTCCGAACATGCCGCCGGCGACGGTGGAGGTGTAGATCGGGCCGCCGCGTAGCCGCCCCAGGAAGGAGTTGAGGATGTCGATGAGCCGATCCAGCACCGGCGTCTTCGCGAGGATGAAACTCATGAAGATGAACGCCAGACCGGCGAACGTCACTTCCTCCTGCATCGAGTCGACGAAGCCGTCCCACATGTATTTCGGGGCGTCGCGACCGGCGAACGCACCGACGACGACGAACCCGACGATCATCGACTCGCCGATGTTGCGTTTGAGGACCGCGTTCCAGAAGACGATGGAGGCGATGAACGCCAGCAACGCCCAGATGGCGATCATGATGCGACCTTGCGGGCGGCGATGATCGCGGCGCGGCGCTGCGCCTCGTCGGCTTCGACCGCGCGGCCACCGGCGAGGCTGGTAAATGCCTCGGCGGCCGGGACGATGATGACGCCGTCGTCGTCGGCGACGACCAGATCGCCGGGGGCGCAGACGACACCGCCGACCGCGACCGGGACGTCGATCTTGCCGGGGCCGTCCTTGTAGGGGCCTGCCGGGTTGACCGCGCGGGCCCAGACGCCGAACCCGATTTCCTGCAGGACGTCGATGTCGCGGGCGGCGCCGTCGATGATCATGCCGACGCAGCCGCGGGAGCGGGCGCGTTCGGCGATCAACTCACCCATCAAGGCCCGGTTCCGGTCGCCCTGTCCGTTGATGACGATCACCTCACCCGGCTGTACCTTGGCCAGCGCCTCGTGCAGCGCCTTGTTGTCGCCGGCCCGCGTCCACACGGTGCGGGCACGACCGACGATGCGTGCACCCTTCCACATTGCGTGGATACCCGAATCGACCATGCCCATGCGCTGGCGGGCATCGCCGATGTTGGCGACCGGGAGTCCAGCGTAAGCGTCGGGCAACTCGTCGGTGGCGCGTCCGTTCGCATCGGCGAGCGTGCGGTGCGCCTGTGCCGTGGCGGACGTGAGGACCGGGCGGACGCCGAGGGTGTCGAGGAGTTCGACCGAGGCGGTCGCCTCCACCGAGCGTCGCGCGGCGTGCTTGCGGGTGCCGTCCCGCAGCCTGTCCAGGGCCGCGAAGCTGCCGGACAGCTCGCCGGCGATCTGGGCACGCACCCACTGCTCGGCGTCGGCGGCGATCCCGGCATCGACCGATTCGACGATCAACGCGCCGAGGCCCTTCATGAACGTGCTGCGCAGCAGCTTGCGGTTCGAGGCGTCCCCGGGGGCGCCGCCGATGTCCTCGACCGAGGCGCCGAGTTCTTCGAAATACGCTGTTGCCGAGACTGATCCGTCGCCGCTGATCACGAGGGCGGTGCGCGCCCCGTTGGCGGGAACCGAGCCGACGACTGCGACGTCGGCGAACGAGGCACCGGCCTCGGTGACCAAGTGCGCGACCTGCGCCTTGATCTCGGCCGCAGCGGCGTTCATGTCCGCGAAGCAGACGCCGTCCGACAGATGGGGGGCAGCGTCGGCGGCGGCCCGCACGGCCACCTTCGCACTGGTCAGGCTGAGCACCAGATCCGCGCCCCGGACGGCGTCGGCGACGGCGTCGAAGCGCAGCACCCCCGCCGGGGTGGCGGTGTCTGCCGGGTCGAAACCGGTCACCTCCCAGCCCTTCGCGAGGAATCCCGACGAGTAGAGACTTCCGGCTTCACCGAGCCCGAGAACAGCGACCTTCATGATTTCCTCTCATACTGTGATAACGTCTATCACATGATGTAGTAATCGTGGTCACAGAGAGCGGTGGTTGTCAAGGCATCACAGCTCCCGAGAAGTCGGAGGGAACACGGCGCGGGCACCACAGGCCACGCGCCATTTCGGCATGTCAGGCGGTGGCTGCGGGAACACGGTCACGAGACTCGACGGGCGGCCGGAAAATGATTGGCGGGCACGACGCCCGCACTGCTAACGTCCGGGAGACCGTGACTTCGAGCGAGGAGGTGAGACCCATGAACGCAGTACGCAGGTGGGTGCTCCCCCTCTTCACGGCCGGGCGATCGACGTAGGTGTCGCCGGGAGCGCCTCGACAACTAGGCAATCCCGAAAGGCAACACCATGCACTTCACCTCCGAGGCATCGTCGAACGGTGTCATCGAACGCAACTTCACCCTGGGCGAGATCACCGGCGTACTCTGGTCGCCCGCATCCGGAACTGTCGGCGCACCGCTGCTGCTGTCGGGGCACAGCGGCGGCATGCATAAGAGGGCGCCTGGGCTGGTCGCCGGCGCACTCGACTGCGTGAGCACCTACGGGTACACCGTCGCCGCCATCGACGCGCCCGGACACGGTGACCGGCCGCGGAACCCTCAGGACCAGCGGTGGGGCGACGCGATCCATCAGGCCCGGGCGGCGGGCGAGCCGATCGCCCCGATCGTCATCGAATACAACGCGTCGCTGGCGGAGCGCGCGGTGCCGGAATGGCAGGAAACCCTCGACGCCCTGCAGGCGCTACCCGACGTCGGCACCGAAGCGCCCGTCGGCTACGGCGGCATGACGTTGGGTGTCGTGACCGGGCTGATGCTGGCGACGGTCGAACCCCGGATCGCCGCCCTGAGCATCGGTGCGGTCTTCGTCGACGACGCTCTGATCGAGACGGCACGACAGATCACCGTCCCGGTCGAGTACCGGATTCCGTGGGACGACGAGTACATCGACCGCCGAGCCGGTCTCGCGTTGTTCGACGCCTTCGCCTCGAGGGAGAAAACACTGCACGCCCACCCGGGCGGGTACAACCAGGTGCCCGACTACGAGCGGGACAGCTCGGCCCGGTTCTTCGCCCGTCACCTCCGCCGGGCCGGCGCGGCACCGGCCTGACGTGACCGGTATCGGCGGCCGGACACCCAGCTCGGCCGCCGATATCGAATCACCCGCCGCCGTCTTCGAAGA
>NZ_JBHUSF010000191.1:0-16830 GCF_042673295.1 Rhodococcus sp. NPDC057014 | reverse complement strand
ACCCTGCTCGGCCGCTGGTCCTGACCCGTGAGTACTTGTTAACCGCGGGCGGTTAACAAGTACTCACGGGCGCGACAGCGCATAGGCCTTCAGGTGCGCCACTTGCTCGGGATCGAGTGAGGGGCGCACCTTTTCGCGTGCCTCGGCCACGTCGGCCGCGGTGACGTCGGCGGCGTCGATGTTCCGGCGCATCGCGGCCAGCGCGGCTTCGCGCAGCAACGCCGAGCAGTCGGCGGCCGAGTAGCCGTCGAGATCGTCCGCCAGGGTGTCGAGGTCGACGTCGTCGGCGAGCGGGACCGCCTTGCCGGACGTCCGGAGGATCGCGCGGCGGGCGTCGCCGTCCGGCGGCGGCACGAACACCAGCCGCTCGAGGCGGCCGGGGCGCAGCAACGCCGGGTCGATGAGGTCGGGCCGGTTGGTGGCGCCGACGACCACCACGTCGCGCAGCGGTTCGACACCGTCGAGTTCGGTGAGCAGTGCTGCGACCACCCGATCGGCCACCCCGGAATCGGAACTCTGGCCGCGGCGCGGCGCGAGAGCGTCCACCTCGTCGAGGAAGATCAGCGACGGGGCCGAGTCCCGTGCCCGCTGGAACAGTTCGCGGACCGCCTTCTCGGACGCGCCCACCCACTTGTCCATCAGTTCGGCGCCCTTGACGGCGTGCACACTGAGATGGCCCGAACTGGCCAGCGCCCGAACGAGATACGTCTTGCCGCAGCCGGGCGGGCCGTAGAGCAGCACGCCGCGCGGGGGATCGACTCCCAGCCGGGCGAACGAATCCGGATGCTGCAACGGCCACAGCACCGCCTCGGTCAGGGCCTGCTTGGTCTCCACCATGTCCCCGACATCGTCGAGGGTGACGCTGCCGATCGCGAGTTCCTCGCTACCCGACCGCGACAGTGGGCGGATGACGTCGAGCGCGCCGAGGAGGTCGTCCTGGGTGAGCGCCGGCTCGACGGGTTTCCTGGCCGCGCGGGACGCGGCCCGCAGGGCGGCTTCCCGGCACAGCGCGGCGAGGTCGGCGACGACGAACCCGGGTGTGCGGGCCGCGATCGCGTCGAGGGCGATGCCGTCGCTGGGGACCTTCCGCAGAAGCAGTTCCAGCAGGGCCCGGCGGGTGGAGCCGTCGGGCAGGGTGAGGGCGAGTTCGCGGTCGCACAGGTCCTGCCCGCGCAGCCGGGTGTCGACCGACTCCGGGTGCGCCGACGTCGCGACGAACGCGACCCTGACGGTCTCGACGGCGCCGCGGAGTTGTTCGACGATCAGCGCCGACACCGGTTCCGGAGTGGACGGCAGCAGGGCGTCGATGTCGGTGATCAGCAGGACCCCGCCGCCGCGGATCGCCTCGACGGCCGCGGTGACCCGCTGCAGCCGGGATCCCGCTTCGAGCGCGCCGGCACTCGGCCCGTCGAGTTCGACCATCCGCCGGGACGCGAGAACCGAACGGGCGAGCGTCGCCTTCCCGACACCGGCGGGCCCGGTCACGAGCACGCCCAGATGGGGTGAGGCGCCGAGGGTGCGGAGCAGTTCGGGTTCGTCGAGCGCCAACCCGAGCCACTCGGTGAGTTTCGCCGCCTGGGTGTGGGCGCCGACCAGGTCCTCGACCGGAACCGGGGGCACGTCCTCGGCGGGCCGGACGGGCGGCGCGGGCAGCTGCGACGGGGGCGCGGTCACCGTCGCGCGCACACCCTCACCCCACCCGACCGCGGTGTTGGGTTGCACGCTCACCGGACCACCGGCCGGGTCGACCCCGGTCACGGTGAGCAGTTCGGACGTCCAGGCGACTCCGAACGTCCGGGACAGGGCCTGTGTCGCGGGGGCGGTGCTGGTTCCGGGGCCGAGGTCGCGGGGCAGCAGCGACACCGTGTCGCCGACCGTGAGGACCTTGCCGAGCAGGGCATGACGCAGGGTGACGTCGGAGACGGAGTTGACGGCCAGATTCGAGCCGCTGACCGTCACCGTCTTCCCGCCGTACACCGTCACCGGTGTCACGACGACCGTGCTGTTCTCGGACAGCCCGGCGTTGGACAGCGTGACGTCGTCGAGGAGTGCGGTCCCGGTGGGAGTTCCGGCGGGTGCGCGGCCGGCGACGGCGGCGGTGCGGCGCGCACCGATCAGGGCGATCGCGTCCCACTCGCGCAGACCGAGCGCGGCGAGGGCTTCCGGATGCAGCCGGACCACGCCGCGCCGGGTGTCGGCGGCCGAGGTGTTCAGTCGGACTGTGAGCGCGAGTTCCGGTGAGGTCACGCCGTCGAGCCTACGTGCGGGAGCGACCTACCGGGCCCGGGGACGGCGCAGTCCGAGCCGTGCCGCGGACCGCCTGCCGCGGGCGTCGGGCTGACGCCGGATGGCCCGTCGCTCGGACGGCTTGATGTCCCACGTCTCGGGCCGCGCGGCCACCCACCGCTTCGAGTGGACGGCGAACGGAATGTGCCCGAGGTACACCGCGACGAGGACGATCAGCAGGATGTACGGGTAGGTGACCAGGGCCGCCGCCGCGAGCGCCACGAGGACGAGCAGGCCGGCCGCCATGTGCGGCGGCACGGACACCGTCTTCAGTGCGAGCGTGGGGATCCGGCTGACGATCAGCGCCGCGGAGATCACGGTCCATGCCACGACGACGGGATACGACGACCACCAGCCGTCGCCCCACTGCGCGGCGGCGGCCAGCGGGGTCAGCGCGACCAGCGCACCCGCCGGCGCCGGGACACCCGTGAAGTACTCGTTGGCGTACCCCGGCATGTCGTCCTCGTCGAGGAGCGTGTTGAACCGGGCCAGCCGCAGCACGATGCTCACCGCGTAGATCAGGGCGATGATCCAGCCGAAACTCTGGCCGTCCAGCAGCGTGACATAGAGGACGAGAGCCGGGGCGACGCCGAACGAGATCGAATCGGCGAGCGAATCCAGTTCGGCGCCCATCTTGCTGGTGGCGTCGAGCAGTCGCGCGATCCTCCCGTCGAGCGAGTCGAGGACCGCGGCGGCGCCGATCATGGCCAGCGCCGTTCCCAGATCGCCGTCCAGCGCGAATTTGACGGCGGACAGTCCCGCACACAGCGCGAGGATCGTCACGACACTGGGCAGGAGCCGGACCGCCTGCTGGGGTCGTCCCCTCTTCTGTTTCTTCGCGTTGGCGATCACGGCAGTTGAGCGATGACGGTCTCGGCGCCGATCGTCCGCTGTCCCCGCTCGGCGAGCAGCGTGGTGCCCGCCGGGAAGTACGTGTCGACGCGGGAGCCGAACCGGATCAGGCCGTACGTGTCCCCGATCGGGAGAGTGTCGCCGACCTTGGCGTCGCAGACGATCCGGCGGGCGAGCAGACCGGCGATCTGGACGACGGCGACGTCGTGGCCCTCCGCGGTGTGCAGCAGCATGCTGTTGCGTTCGTTGACCTCGCTGGCGTCGGCGAGGTCGGCGGAGAGGAACTTGCCCGGCCGGTGGACGACCTTTGTCACTTCGCCGCCGACGGGGCTGCGCTGAACGTGCACGTCGAGCACGGACAGGAAGATGCTGACCCGGGGGAGCGGTTCGGTTCCCATGTCGAGTTCGGACGGCGGGACCGCGGAGTCGACGAGCGCGACCTCACCGTCGGCGGGTGCGACTGCGACGCCGACACGGTTCGGCGGAACGCGGTGCGGATGCCGGAAGAAGGCGGCGCAAGCGGCGGCGGAGGTCAGTGCTCCGCGACGGACCCATTTGCGGTTGCGGCCGAGGACGGCCACACCGAGCGGTGCGAGGACGAAGGGCAGCCCGGCCGGGTGCAGGGGCGGAACTGCTCCGCGGACGAGGTCGACGATGTGCCCGACGCTCGTGGCTTGCGGGGTGCCGGGGGGTGTGGGCTTGCGTGCCACGGGCTCCTCTAACTGTGTTCGGACGGACGTGCTGCCTGCGCGCCATCGCGCCGCACCCACAGGTTACGTGAGCGCTTCCGGCTGCAACGGCATCAGGAGAGAGTACGCACTCGCCGGGTCCGGTGTGTGAACGGATCGTGGCCGGATGGCGAGAGGTGTGATGGGTCCACCGACCCGGAACGTCAATTGCTCGCCGGGCAGCGCGTCGACCGCTTCGAGGAGAAAACCGGCGTTCACCTGCACGTGGAAGCGGGCGGTCTGCTCGGCGCCCGGGTGGCCGACGACGATCTCGCCCGACTCGAGAACCCCCAGATCCACCCGGTCGCCTGCGTCCGCGAGGAGTGCGCGCAGGGCCGCCGAGGAGAAGGTCTGCTCGATTCCCGGGTCGCGGGGCGACAGGCTGCGATGGTCGGGGAAGACGCCGTCGACGAGGTCCTTGGTGAGCTGTTCGCGGCCGCAGCGGAGGGTGACGGAGTCGGCGCCCACGACGACGGTCACCGTGTCGTGGCGGCGCAGCAACCCGGCAGCGTCGTCCAGGAACGTGCACGGGACGACCGCGGAGATCGGCTGGTCCGGTGTTTCGAGGAGGGACGCGGCAGCGACCGCCAGCCGGTAGCGGTCGGTGGTGACGAGCCGCACGACGTCGTGATCCGATTCGACGAGGCAGCCGCGCAGCACCGGGAACTCCGAGTCCGCGTCGGCGGCGAACCGCACCGCACCGATCGCGGCGAGGAGATCGGCGGTGCGGACGACGACCCTCCGCGTCCCGTCCGATCGGGCGTCGAGCAGGCGGTGAATCCGCGTCAGTTCACGGCGGGCGTCGTCCAGCCCCTGCTCCAGCCGGCCGAGATGCCGGTCGAGAAGTCCGTGGGCGTCGGTGCCGCCCAGCACGGCCGCCATCTCCTTCACCGGCATCCCCACCCGGCGCATCGCGGCGACGAGGACGGCGGCGTCCACCTGCCGGTCGGTGTACCAGCGGTAACCGGTGCGCGGATCGACCGCGTGCGGGGTGAGCACCCCGGCCTTGTCGTAGAACCGCAGTGCGCTGACCGACAGACCGGACGCGCGGGCGAGTTCACCGATGCTGAGCACGGCCCCCACTCTGCCCCGGCGGTCCGACAGTCGCGTCCAGTTCGGCGCGGAGCCGGGTGACGGCGCCGCGGATCATCCGTCCGTAGCCGTCGTCTGCGAGGTGTTCGCAGCTCTGCGCTGCCCGTTCGAGATGGTGGCGTGCCTGGTACGACTGGCCGAGGGCGTGATGAGCGGCCGCCACGTTGAGGTGCAGCGACGGGTAGAAACCCGCGACCGACAGCGACGAGTGATGCTCCCGCGCGCGGTCGTCGGTCAGCGAGTCGGCGGCGCCGAGGGCTCGCAGGTCCCAGCGCAACTCCTCGGCGGGGTCGGTCTGGACGTCCGCCATGTAGTGGGCCAGCGCGACGACGTGCAGCGGGTCCGGCGCGGTGTCGCCGGAGCCCTGGAGGGCGTCCCACACCTCCGCGAAGATGCGACGGGCGCCCTCCCGGTCACCCGCTACCGCCCGTTCCTGCCCCTGCGCGATCCTCGCCATGACGGCGTCCGGTGTGTCCATGAGGGCCACGCTGAGGCCTCGACCAGGTCGAGGGTCAAGCGGACTACTTGCGCTCGGCGGCCGACTTGATCCGGGCGAGGGTGGTGTTCATGCCGTTGACGAGGTCGACCTCGAAGTCCTCGTTGCCGCCGAGGACGGTCTTGACGAGGAACTGCGACACCTTGGACGTGCCGGTCGGGGCTTCGCGGCGCTCGACGACCTTGGTTCCGCTCGCGGTCGGCTCGAGTTCGTACGACCAGATGGTGCGGTTCTCGAGGATCCGGAAGGCGATGGCCTTGTTGGGCTGGAACTTCACGACCTTCGACGTGGTCGGCCACACGAGGAAGCCCTTGCGGTTGATGTTGACGGTTTTCGTGCCCTCCTCGACGACGCCTCCGAGAACGCGCATCTTGCGGCACTGGGGGCTCCATTCGCCCATCCGCTTCAGATCCGAGACGACTGCCCACACGTCTTGCGGGGTCGCGTCGATGTCGATGCTTGCTTCGAGGGTGGTTGCCATCGGCTGTCTCCAGTCAGGGAAGGTGATACGTAAGGTAACAATTACTTTTGCGTCATGGTAGGCCCTGGGGCCGGAGTGCTGTGCGGTAGGTCACTGAAACCGTGCCCGGACCGCAGTTTTCCAGCATTTCCGCGCGCCTCGTCGAAACCGTGTAACCAAAGGGGCACGATGGGCGATGAGTCAATAGTGCGACGAACTGTCGCCGATGCAATGGTGCGAATTGGAAAGTTGTCGAGTCGGTGTTCGGAAGTGATCGGTAGTGAATGTTCATTCGATCCTGCGGTGGGACCGCAGCCCTCTCCCTCTACTCGAATCAGCCCGATTGCAAGGACGTCCGTCCTCGTGGCCGAGTGAAAAGCTCGAACGTCTGATGACGCCACGCGAAATCGAGGAAGCTCTCCGCGGCCGGTCGTAGACACGGTCGAGGCTCCCGCAATCCCGTCACTCTCCGCCCGGACCCGGGGGAGACTGGGGTTGTGGGAGCCGAAGAGTGCGTCGTGGTCGGAACCGGTGCGGTCGCCGCCGAAGAAGTGATCCGGGTGGCGCGCCACGGCGCGCCGGTGCGGATCTCACGGGACGCGATGTCGGCGATGGCGGAGACCCGCAAGCGCATCGAGGCGCTGGCCGAGGACCCGAAGCCCGTCTACGGGATCTCGACCGGGTTCGGGGCGCTCGCCACCCGGCACATCCCCTTCGCCCTGCGCGCGCAGTTGCAGCGCAGTCTCGTCCGCTCGCACGCCGCCGGAAACGGGCCCGAGGTGGAACGCGAGGTCGTGCGCGCTCTGATGCTGCTGCGGCTGTCGACCCTCGCCACCGGCAGGACCGGCGCCCGGCCGGAAGTCGCGCAGGTCTACGCCTCGCTGCTGTCGGCGGGGATCACGCCCGTGGTGCACGAGTACGGCAGCCTCGGGTGCTCCGGCGATCTGGCGCCGCTGGCCCACGTCGCGCTCGCGGTGATCGGCGAGGGCACGGTGCGGGGCGCGGACGGCGCACTCGTGCCGGCCGCGACAGCGCTGTCCGCCGCCGGCATCGCGCCGGTGGTCCTCGAGGAGAAGGAGGGGCTCGCCCTCATCAACGGCACCGACGGCATGCTCGGCATGCTGCTGCTGGCGTGCGAGGACCTGCACGCGCGGCTGCGGCTGGCCGACGTCACGGCCGCGCTGAGCGTGGAGGGGCTGCTCGGCACCGACAAGGTGTTCGCTCCCGACCTGCAGGCGCTGCGGCCCCATCCCGGCCAGGCCCGTGCCGCCGCGAACATGGTCCGGTTGCTCGCGGGCTCCGAGATCGTGCAGAGCCACGCCAACCCGAGTTGCACCGTGGTGCAGGACGCCTACTCGTTGCGGTGCGCGCCGCAGGTCGCGGGCGCCGCGCGGGACACGCTCGCGCACGCCGAGCAGGTGGCGTCGTGGGAACTGGCGAGCGCCGTCGACAACCCGGTGGTGACACTCGACGGCCGGGTGGAGTCGAACGGCAATTTCCACGGGGCGCCGGTCGGGTACGTGCTGGACTTCCTGGCCATCGTGGTTGCGGACGTCGCGAGCATGAGCGAGCGCCGCACCGACCGGTTCCTCGACGTCGCCCGCAACCACGGGCTGCCGCCGTTCCTGGCCGACGATCCCGGTGTCGACAGCGGCCACATGATCGCGCAGTACACGCAGGCCGCGATCGTGTCCGAACTGAAGCGGCTCGCGGCGCCCGCGAGCGTCGACTCGATTCCGTCGTCGGCGATGCAGGAGGACCACGTGTCGATGGGGTGGTCCGCCGCCCGGAAGCTGCGCCGGGCGATCGACGGGCTCACCCGGGTGCTCGGGATCGAGGCGTTGACGGCCGCTCGCGCGCTCGACCTGCGGGCCCCGCTCGCACCGTCACCCGCGACGGGGGCGGTGCGGGACACGATCCGCCAGCACGTCGCCGGACCGGGAACCGACCGTCACCTCGCGCCGGAGATCGAGGCCGCGGTCGCCCTGGCCGCGTCCGGCGCACTGGTCGCGAGCGCGGAGGCGGTGGTGGGGCGGCTGGACTGACGCCGTTGATGTCGCGAGTCGTGCGAACTACCGTGGACTGCAGGAGATGGTCCGCATGACCCTCGCGGAGTTCGAGACGCGCCGCAAGACCGTCGACACCGACCGTGGGCCGGTCAGCTACCTCGATTCCGGCACCGGGCGGGTGGCGTTCTTCATTCACGGCGTCGGCACGTCCGGTTACCTGTGGCGCAACGTGATCCGTCAACTCGAGGACGAACGCCGGTGCATCGCTCTGGACCTTCCGCTGCACGGTCGGACCCCCGCCGCACCCGATCAGGACTTCACGCTGGGTGCGCTGGCCGACGTCGTCGCGGCCACCTGCGACGCGCTGGGCCTGGAGAAGGTCGACATGGTCGCCAACGACACCGGCGGCGCTCTCGCGCAGATCTACGCCGCCCGGCATCCCGACCGGTTGTCGACGCTGACGCTGACGAACTGCGACACCCGGGACAACGTGCCGCCGAAGGCGTTCCTGCCGGTCGTGTTGCTGGCCAGGGCGGGACTGCTCGCCCGCATTCTGCCGCCCTTGGTGCGGAACGTGACGAGGGCTCGTAAGCTGTTGTACGGCACCGGATATCAGAACGTGCGTTCGCTGCCCGAAGAGGTCGTCGCGGCGTACGTCGAGCCGCTGCTCGGCACCCGCGACCGCGCGTTGCTCTTCCAGCGCTGGATCGCGTCTCTGCATCCGCGCGACCTGCTCGCGGTCGAGTCGGACCTCGCGGCACTCGAGGTGCCCACGCTCATCGTGTGGGGTACCGGGGACCTGTTCTTCCGGACCACGTGGGCCTACCGCCTCCGCGATCTCGTTCCGGGAGCGCGGGAAGTCGTGGAGATCCGGGGCGGCAAGCTGTTCTTCCCCGACGAGCGTTCGCGCGAACTCGTCGTCGAACTGCGCAGATTCTGGGCGGCCCGGTCCTGAGCCGTGCTCAGCGCAGCGGGTCGAAATGCCGCATGACGGAGGGAACCTCGCCGCCGGTCATGGAGTCGGCCATCATGCGCCCGGTCAGCGGACCCAGCGCGATGCCCCACATGCCGTGGCCGCCCGCCACGTGCACACGGGGGGAGCGGGTGGCGCCGACGAGCGGAAGTCCGTCGGTGGTGCAGGGCCGGGATCCGACCCATTCCTCCCGCCGCGATTCCCAGTCGATGCCGGTGAACATGGGCGTCGCGGCCGCGATGATCGCCTGTACCCGGCGCGGGTCGAGAGGTGCGTCGGGACTGCGGAATTCCATCATTCCGGCCACGCGGAAACGGTCGTGCAGTGGGGTGCACGCCACCCGCTGGGTGGGGAAGTAGATCGGGTTCTTCGGCATCTGCTCGGGCTGGACGCTGAAGCTGTACCCGCGGCCGGCCTGCACCAGGGCGCGGACACCGAACGGGCGGGCGAGAGTATTGAGGTGTGCGCCGCCCGCGAGGACGACGGAATCGGCGGTCACCGTGTCGCCGGAAGCCGCGACCAGCCGGACGCCCGACTGCCCCTGATCCAGCACCGTCGCCACGTCGAAGCCGGACCTGATCTCGCCGCCCCGGGCGCGGACCGCGTCGGCGAGCGAATGCACGAAGCGCGGCGGGTCGATGAAACGCTGGTTGCGCAACCGCAGACCGGAGTGCACGCCGTCGCCGAGACTCGGCTCGAGAGAGTGGATCTCGTCCCGGTCGACGCGGTCGTACTCGACCTCGCCGCCCGCGGCCTCGACGTGCCGGAACTCGTCGACGAGCGCTTCCCGGTCCTCGTCCGACTTGAACGCGGTGAGGAACGGGTCGGCCAGGTGCGTGTGCTCCCGCACGCCGCCGTCCGCGAGTTCGTCGTAGGCGCCCAGGGAGATCCGGTTGACCTCGGCGTACACCGTCATCGCGTCCGCCCACCGGGAAGGCGTGCAGTGCCGGGCGAAACCGACGAGGAAACGCACCAGCCGCAGATCGGTCGTGAACGGAACGTAGACCGGCGAGGACGGATTCAGCATCGCGCGCAGGCCGTACCGCAGCACGGCCGGCTCGGGCAGCGGCAGCGTCAACGCCGGTGCGAGCCAGCCCGCATTGCCCCAGGACGCATCCGCCGCGACACCCGTGCGGTCGACGACGGTGACGCGAACGCCACGCTCCTGGAGGAACCACGCCGTGGACAATCCGACGACGCCTGCTCCGACGATCGCGACATGGTCAGGGCGCTGCACTGTGCTCATGACTCCATCATCGGCGGGCGACGGGGCCGCGGCAGTAGCCGTTCGGCCAATCCCGGACAGTGCCCCCTGTGCAATCGGCCAGGGGTCACATGTCGCGCAGTCCCGTCAACTTCAGATGCAGCATCAGGACGAGCCGGGTGTCCGCGTCGGTCAGGTCCACGTCGCACGAATCGACGCAGCGCCGCAGCCGATTCCTCAGCGTGTTGGGGTGCACGTGCAGCGCGCCGGCGGCATCGGCGACGTCGCCGCCGTGCGCGAGGAAGGCGCGGGCCGTGGCGACGAGATCGGTGCCGTGCTGCTCGTCGTGCCGGGTGAGCGCGGCGAGCGGGGTGAGTTCGCCCAGGCCGTCGAAGATGTCGGCGACGCGCAACGCCAGCACGGACGCGAGACTGTCCCGCATCGTCCCGGCGACACCACCGGACCGGGCGTGCTGCAGCGCGGTGAGCACCCGGTCGGCGTCCCCGCGCGACAGGTGTGCCTGGCTGGCCGTCCCCACCTCGCGTCCGACCGCGACGACGAACGTAGCCCCGCTGCGGGCGCGGCCGAGGAAGTCCTCGGCGAGGCGCCGGACATCCTTCTCCGACGCGGCGATGACCACGTAGATGACGTCGCCGAGCTGCGCGGCCACCGAATCGACCGCCAGCGTGTCGAGGTACAGGCCGAGGGAGGCGAGCAGACCGGACGGCAGCGGGCGCCCGATCGCGACGGGGGCGGCCGCCGCGACGGTCAGCCGTCCCTCCAGCCGGAGGTCGTCGGCGGCACGGAAGGCGGGCTCACCGCCGTTGATCAGCGCGCGGACCCGGTCGACCTGCATCCGGCGCGTCACGTCCACCCGTTCCCGCTCCGCCGCGATGTGCTCGGCGACGACCGGGACCGCCGACCGCAGGATCGATTCCTGTTCCGGGGTGGGGGCCGACGTCATCGCCGCCCAGATCGACCCGACCGACCGTCCCGCGTCCCGCACCGCGATCACCGCCCGGGGCGTCATGTTCGGCAGTCCGATGTCCACGTAGAAGACGTCGGTGTCCCGGTGCAGGCGCTCGAAGACGCCCGCGTCCTCGAGAAGTTGCCGGTACTTCCCGGGCACCTGCCGTCCCAGGATGGTCTCGATGCGCGCTTGGTCCACGGCCTGCTCGCCGCTCGAATAGGCCAGGACCGTCGAGTTCTCGTCCTCGATCGTGATCGGGGCGCCGATCAGCTCGGCCAGCGACCCCGCCACCGTGAACAGGTCTTCACCGCGCAGGTCCATGGGTGCGAGCCTAGTGGCCGGGGGCGGTCCGGCCGGGTCTTCGCCGCGGTCCCGTGTCGTCGAGACACGGGCCTTCGGGTCCTGGCGGTGGCCACCCGTCACGGGCATTGTGGGGGTATGGCGGCGACGCAGGGCGGAACCGGAACGATGACCGCGTGGCGCGTGGTCGCTCCGGGGCCCGTCACGGGCCACCCGCTGGAACGGGGCCGCGAGCCGATCCCCGAGCCGGGGCCGGGCGAACTTCTCGTGAAGGTCCTGGCGTGCGGCGTGTGCCGCACCGACCTGCACGTGTCCGAGGGGGACCTTCCCGTGCACCGGCCCGGGGTGATTCCCGGTCACGAGGTGGTGGGGGAGGTTGCCGCACTGGGTGATTCGGTGACCGAATCGTTCGCTGTCGGGGACCGGGTGGGCATCGCCTGGCTGCGGCACACGTGCGGACGGTGCGCGGCCTGCCTGCGCGGCGCGGAGAATCTGTGCAGGCAGTCGCGGTACACGGGGTGGGACGCGGACGGCGGATACGCCGAGTTCGCGACGGTCCCGGCCGACTACGCGCTGCACCTGCCGACGGGGTACACGGACACCGAACTCGCCCCGCTGCTGTGCGCCGGGATCATCGGCTACCGGGCGCTCGAACGGGCCGAGGTCCCTGTCGGCGGCGCGCTGGGCGTCTACGGCTTCGGCGGCAGCGCGCACCTCACCGCCCAGGTCGCGTCGACACGCGGCGCCCGGGTGCACGTCATGACGCGAGGGGCGGAGGCCCGGGCGCTGGCGGGACGACTCGGGGCGACGTCCGTGCAGGGCGTGCGCGACACACCCCCGGAGCCCCTCGACTCCGCGATCCTGTTCGCCCCCGTCGGCGACCTGGTGCCCGTCGCGATGGAGGCGCTCGCCGACGGCGGCACGCTCGCCGTCGCCGGAATCCACCTCACCGACATCCCCGCGCTCGAATACCAGCGGCACCTGTTCCGGGAACGGCAGATCCGCAGCGTCACCGCCAACACCCGTGCGGATTCCGTCGAATTCCTCCGCATCGCAGCGGAACACCGGCTGAGCATCGACACCCACCCGTACCCACTCGACCGCGCCGATCGGGCCCTGAAGGACCTGGCAGGCGGAAAATTCAGCGGTGCAGCAGTTCTCGAGCCGTAGAGGGAGAGAGATATGAGCGAACACGCAGGGGCACCCGTCGTCGTCGGTATCGACGGTTCCCGGGCCGCGCTCGACGCGGCGCGCTGGGCGGCGGGCGCCGCGGTCCGGCTCGGCGCCCCGCTCCTGCTCGCGCACACGTACCCGGACGAGGCCACGTTCTACAACGGCACCGCGATGATGATCGACGCCCAGTTCATCCAGGAACTGCGCGAGGACGGCAACTCGATGCTCGACACCGCGACCGCCGCCGCCCTGCAGGATCAGCCCGGTCTCGCCGTCGAGCGCGACGTCCGATCCGGGACCGCGGCATCCCATCTGATCGAGCTGTCCCGGGCGGCGCGGATCGTCGCGGTCGGCGCGCAGGGCGCGGGTGCGGTCACCGACTATCTCCTCGGATCCACCGTCCTCCGGACGGTCAACCACGCGCACTGCCCGGTCGCGGTGGTCCGGGGAGAGCCTGCGCCGGAATCACCGGACGCCCGCCCGATCGTCGTCGGCGTGGACGGCAGCCAGGTCAGTGAGAAGGCCGTCGAGGAGGCGTTCGCGCTCGCGTCCGCGTTCGGGGTGGGTTTGGACGCAGTGCACGCGTGGAGCGGGGAGAAGCAGCACGGGCTCGCGCATGCATCGAAGTACGTCGACTGGGCCGCATACGAGGAAGCGGAGAAGGCCGTCGTGTCCGAATGCCTCGCCGGCATCCGGGACGAGTACCCCGACGTTCCGGTAACCGAGGTGACGACACAGGGCGCGTCCGCCGACATCCTGCTGCGGCACGCGGCGACCGCGCAACTGCTGGTCGTCGGAAGCCACGGCCGGGGCAAGGTGCTGGGCGCCCTGCTCGGATCCGTCAGCCAGAATCTGGTCCACCACGCTCCCTGTCCCGTCCTCGTCTGCCGGACTCGGCAGTGACGCCGGGATAGGCTCCTGTCATGGCTGGGGTCGAGGGTGTCCTGCTCGATATCGACGGCGTGCTGGTCACTTCGTGGCATCCGATCGACGGCGCCGCCGCCGCGGTGCGGGAGGTGCGCGAGCGCGGACTCGCGTGCGCGTATCTCACCAACACGACGTCGAGGACGTGCGACGAGATCGCCGACGCCCTGCGGTCGGTGGGCATCGAGGCCGACTCCTCCGAGATCGTCACCGCGGCCCGGCTCACCGCCGAGTACGTCCGGTCGACCTACCCCGGGTCGCGGGCCTGGGTCCTCAACAGCGGCGACATCACCGCCGACCTGTCCGGGATCGAACTGGACGACGAGAACCCGGAGGTGGTGATCCTCGGCGGTGCCGGGCCCGAATTCACCCACGACGCACTCAGCCGCGTGGTCGAGCTGATGCTCGACGGCGTCCCCGTCGTCGCGATGCACCGGGGCACCACGTGGGCCGCGCACGACGGGCTGCGCATCGACACGGGCACCTACCTCCCCGGGATGGAGGAGGTCGCGGGAACCAACGTCGTGTCGGTGGGCAAGCCGTCGCTCGCCGCGTTCCTCACCGCCACCGATCTGATGGGCACCGGGCCGGACGTGACGATGATGGTCGGCGACGACCTGACGGGTGACGTCCTGGCCGCGCAGCGGGTGGGACTGACCGGTGTGCTGGTGCGGACGGGCAAGTTCCGTCAGTCGATTCTGGACCTCGCCGCGCAGCGACCCGACCATGTCGTCGACTCCGTCGCGCAGCTGCCGAAGCTCCTCGACGAACTCGCCTGACCGGCGTCCCGGACTAACCGGCCCGGAGCGGGTACTCTCGCGGCGAATCCTCCAATTCGACGTTCCCAGAAGGAGCTTCCATGCTCGCTGTCTCCACCCCCGTCACCTCGACCCCGTCGGCATCGCGTACTCGTATCTCGTCTCTGTTCGGCCGACGGCTGGCACGTGTGGGAGCGGCGATGGCCGTGGGTCTGGGCGTGGCGGCGGGAATCTCGGTGGCCGGCGCAGGCGTCGCCGGTGCCGCCCCCGTCAACTGCGTCTCGCCGCCGTCGGCCAACGACGTCCAGGTGTCGGACACCGCGAGCTGCGGCGCCAAGGCGACCGAGGCCGGCACCGCCCACGCGATGGCCGCGGACAGCGGCACCGCGGTGAGCGTCGCCAACGGGCACAGCGGCGCCACCACGTACGCCAACGGATACGGAACGTCGCTCGGTGCGGCGACGGGCTCGGGTCAGGCGTACGCCGTCTCGCTCGGCGGCGGCATCGCCCGTTCCGGCGCGGCCGACGGCACCACCACCGTCGCGATCGCGGGCTGGGGTTCGGGCGCGACGGCCGACGCGAACGGCGTCGACTGCGTCGGCGCGCTGTCCCTCGCCTTCAACCTGAACACCGGTCAGGTCTGCGCGATGCGCTGATCGCCCCGGCGCAGCGCTTCCGTCCCGACCTTGCACTCACCCAGTTCGAGTGCTAAAAATGCACTTGGCACTCGCCACGGGTGAGTGCCAGGTCGGGACGGTGAGACCGGGAACCACAGACACCCCTGGTCGTCCGTCGCGGGCACCGAACTCGGCCGAAGGCGTAAATGAGGCGACCCGACTAGCGGTCGCCTTGTGTGTCACCCCCAATCCGGAGGATCACTTCGCAATGGCCAAGATCATCGCGTTCGACGAAGAGGCCCGTCGCGGCCTCGAGCGGGGACTCAACGCCCTCGCCGACGCAGTCAAGGTGACGTTGGGCCCCAAGGGTCGCAACGTCGTGCTCGAGAAGAAGTGGGGCGCCCCCACGATCACCAACGATGGCGTGTCCATCGCCAAGGAGATCGAGCTCGAGGACCCCTACGAGAAGATCGGTGCCGAGCTGGTCAAGGAGGTCGCCAAGAAGACTGACGACGTCGCCGGCGACGGAACCACCACCGCTACCGTTCTCGCCCAGGCTCTCGTCCGTGAGGGCCTCCGCAACGTCGCTGCCGGCGCCAACCCGCTGGGTCTGAAGCGCGGCATCGAGAAGGCCGTCGAGGCCGTCACCGTGTCTCTGCTCGAGACCGCCAAGGAGATCGACACCAAGGAGCAGATCGCTGCTACCGCTGGTATCTCCGCAGGCGACCCGTCCATCGGCGAGCTCATCGCCGAGGCCATGGACAAGGTCGGCAAGGAAGGCGTCATCACGGTCGAGGAGTCCAACACCTTCGGCCTGCAGCTCGAGCTCACCGAGGGCATGCGCTTCGACAAGGGCTACATCTCGGCGTACTTCGCCACCGACCCGGAGCGTCAGGAAGCCGTCCTCGAGGACGCGTACATCCTGCTCGTGAGCTCCAAGATCTCCACGGTCAAGGACCTGCTGCCGCTGCTGGAGAAGGTCATCCAGTCCGGCAAGCCGTTGGTCATCATCGCCGAGGACGTCGAGGGCGAAGCCCTGTCCACCCTGGTGGTCAACAAGATCCGTGGCACCTTCAAGTCCGTGGCCGTCAAGGCTCCCGGCTTCGGTGACCGTCGCAAGGCTCAGCTCGCCGACATCGCCATCCTCACCGGTGGCGAGGTCATCAGCGAAGAGGTCGGCCTCTCCCTGGAGACCGCCGGACTCGAGCTGCTCGGCCAGGCACGCAAGGTCGTCATCACCAAGGACGAGACCACCATCGTCGAAGGCGCGGGAGACCCCGAGGCCATCGCCGGTCGCGTGTCCCAGATCCGCGCCGAGATCGAGAACAGCGACTCCGACTACGACCGCGAGAAGCTGCAGGAGCGCCTGGCCAAGCTGGCCGGTGGCGTTGCCGTCATCAAGGCCGGCGCTGCCACCGAGGTGGAGCTCAAGGAGCGCAAGCACCGCATCGAAGATGCCGTGCGCAACGCCAAGGCTGCTGTCGAAGAGGGCATCGTCGCCGGTGGTGGCGTGGCTCTGCTGCAGTCGGCTCCGGCACTGGACGACCTGAAGCTCGAAGGTGACGAGGCCACCGGTGCGAACATCGTTCGCGTCGCCCTCGAAGCACCGCTGAAGCAGATCGCCTTCAACGCGGGCCTCGAGCCCGGCGTCGTTGCCGAGAAGGTTCGCAACCTGCCCGCAGGTCACGGCCTCAACGCCTCGACCAACGAGTACGGCGACCTGCTCGAAGCCGGCATCAACGACCCGGTCAAGGTCACCCGCTCCGCGCTGCAGAACGCAGCGTCCATCGCGGCTCTGTTCCTGACCACCGAGGCCGTCGTCGCCGACAAGCCGGAGAAGGCCGGAGCGCCCGTGGGCGACCCGACCGGCGGCATGGGCGGTATGGACTTCTAAAGGCGGCTACGCCTCCCGTGCGTGGCTGAGGAGTCCTCGGACTCGTCTCCCACGCACGGGCACGAAGTGCTCCGAAAGAGCCCGGGACACCAAC
>NZ_JBHUSF010000190.1:0-17031 GCF_042673295.1 Rhodococcus sp. NPDC057014 | reverse complement strand
GCAACAAGGCGCGCGCGATCGCCGCGGCGAAGGCGGCCGGTCTGCCGGTGCTGGCGTCGTCGGAGCCGTCCGCCGATGTGGACGAGTTGCTGGCCGCGGCCGAGACCATGCAGTTCCCGCTGTTCGTGAAGGCCGTCGCAGGCGGCGGTGGCCGCGGCATGCGCCGCGTCGCCGAGCGGGCGCAGCTCAAGGAGTCCATCGAGGCCGCCGCCCGTGAGGCCGAATCGGCGTTCGGCGACCCGACGGTGTTCCTCGAGCAGGCCGTCGTCGACCCGCGGCACATCGAGGTCCAGATCCTGGCCGACGGTCAGGGCAACGTCATCCACCTGTTCGAGCGGGACTGCTCGCTGCAGCGCCGCCACCAGAAGGTCATCGAACTCGCGCCGGCCCCGAACCTTCCGGAAGAGCTGCGGGCGAAGATCTGCGCCGACGCCGTCGCGTTCGCGAAGGAGATCAACTACTCCTGTGCGGGCACCGTCGAGTTCCTCCTCGACACCCGCGGCAACCACGTGTTCATCGAGATGAACCCGCGTATCCAGGTCGAGCACACCGTCACCGAAGAGGTCACCGACGTCGACCTCGTGCAGTCGCAGCTGCGGATCGCGTCGGGGGAGACCCTCGCCGATCTCGGCCTGAGTCAGGACAAGATCACGCTGCGCGGTGCGGCGTTGCAGTGCCGCATCACCACCGAGGACCCGGCCAACGGGTTCCGTCCGGACACCGGGCGGATCACCGCGTACCGCACACCGGGCGGCGCGGGCATCCGCCTCGACGGCGGTGCCACCCTCGGCGCCGAGGTGGGCGCGTACTTCGACTCGATGCTCGTCAAGCTCACCTGCCGAGGCCGCAACCTCGAAACCGCCGTCGCCCGGGCTCGCCGCGCGGTCACCGAGTTCCGCATCCGCGGCGTGTCGACGAACATCCCGTTCCTGCAGGCCGTGCTCGACGACCCCGATTTCAAGGCGGGACGGGTCACCACCTCGTTCATCGAGGAGCGCCCGGAGCTGCTCACGCTGCGCAGCTCCGCAGACCGCGGCACCAAGATCCTGTCCTATCTTGCCGACGTGACGGTCAACAAGCCGCACGGCGAGCGGCCGTCGGCGGTGTACCCGCGCGACAAGCTCCCCCAGATCGACCTGTCCGCCCCGCCGCAGGACGGCAGCCGCCAGAAGCTCCTCGCCCTCGGGCCGGAGGGATTCGCCAAGGCACTGCGGGAGCAGAAGGCACTCGCGGTCACCGAGACCACGTTCCGCGACGCCCACCAGTCGCTGCTCGCGACCCGCGTGCGCACCAGCGGTCTGCTCGACGTCGCCGGACACGTCGCCCGGCTGACCCCGGAACTGCTCTCGATCGAGGCGTGGGGCGGTGCCACCTACGACGTGGCGCTGCGCTTCCTGCACGAGGACCCCTGGTACCGGCTGTCGGCGCTGCGTGAGGCCGTGCCCAACATCTGCCTGCAGATGCTGCTGCGCGGCCGGAACACCGTCGGGTACACCCCGTACCCGGAGAAGGTGACGCGGGCATTCGTCGAGGAGGCCACGAACAGCGGCATCGACATCTTCCGCATCTTCGACGCCCTCAACAACGTCGACCAGATGCGGCCGGCCATCGACGCCGTCCGGGAGACCGGCACCTCGGTCGCCGAGGTCGCCCTCTCCTACACCGGCGACCTGTCCAACCCGAACGAGAAGCTGTACACCCTCGACTACTACCTGCGCCTGGCGGAGGAGATCGTCGAGGCCGGTGCGCACATCATCGCGATCAAGGACATGGCCGGACTGCTCCGCGCCCCGGCCGCCACCACCCTGGTGACCGCGCTGCGGAAGAACTTCGACCTGCCCGTGCACGTGCACACCCACGACACCCCGGGCGGACAGCTCGCGACGTACCTGGCCGCGTGGCAGGCCGGCGCGGACGCCGTCGACGGCGCGTCGGCCGCGATGGCCGGCACCACCAGCCAGCCGGCGTTGTCGGCGATCGTGGCCGCGGCGGCGCACTCGGAGCACGACACCGGCCTGGACCTGCAGGCCGTGTGCGACCTCGAGCCGTACTGGGAGGCGCTCCGCAAGGTCTACGCCCCGTTCGAGTCCGGGCTGCCCGCCCCCACCGGGCGCGTCTACACGCACGAGATCCCGGGCGGTCAGCTGTCGAACCTGCGCACGCAGGCCGTGGCCCTCGGGCTCGGCGACAAGTTCGAGGAGGTCGAGGCCAAGTACGCGGCCGCCGACCGGATGCTCGGGCGCCTCGTGAAGGTCACCCCGTCGTCGAAGGTGGTCGGCGATCTCGCCCTGCACCTCGTCGGCTCCGGTGCCTCCACCGAGGAGTTCAAGGAGAACCCCGCGAAGTTCGACCTCCCCGACTCGGTGGTCGGATTCCTGCGCGGCGAACTGGGCACCCCGCCCGGCGGCTGGCCGGAACCGTTCCGCACCCGGGCGCTCGAGGGCCGTGGCGACGCCAAGCCCGAGGTGCCGCTGTCGGAAGAGGACGAGAAGGCCCTCGCGGGCACGTCCGAGGAGCGCCGTGCGACGCTGAACCGGCTGCTGTTCCCCGGCCCGACGAAGGAATTCCTCGAGCACCGGGAAAAGTACGGCGACACCTCGCAGCTGTCGGCGAACCAGTTCTTCTACGGCCTGCGCCGCGGCGACGAGCACCGGGTCCGCCTCGCGCAGGGTGTCGAGCTGCTCATCGGGCTGGAGGCCATCTCCGAACCGGACGAGCGTGGATACCGCACCGTCATGGCCATCCTCAACGGGCAGTTGCGTCCGGTGTCGGTGCGTGACCGGTCGATCTCCAGTGAGATCCCCGCTGCGGAGAAGGCCGACAAGAACAACCCCGGCCACGTGCCGGCGCCGTTCGCCGGTGTGGTGACCCTCGCCGTCACCGAGGGCCAGCATGTCGCGGCCGGCGACACGATCGCCACCATCGAGGCCATGAAGATGGAAGCGGCCATCACCGCACCCCGCGGTGGCACCGTCTCCCGGCTGGCCATCGGTTCGGTCCAGCAGGTGGAGGGCGGCGACCTCCTCGCCGTCGTGGCGACGGGGGAGTCCGCGAGCGAGTGACTCGGATCATCGCGGGACTCGCGGGCGGTCGACGCCTGCGAGTCCCGCCGAGCGGGACCCGGCCCACCTCGGACCGGGTCCGCGAGGCATTGTTCAGCGCCCTGCACAGCAGGATGGACCTCGAGGGCGCGTCCGTCCTCGATCTCTACGCGGGATCGGGGGCGCTCGGCCTCGAGGCGCTGTCCCGGGGTGCGGATCGTGTGGTGCTCGTCGAGTCCGACTCGAAGGCGGCGGGCATCATCAAACACAACGTGACGACGGTCGGCCTGCCCGGCGCGGAAGTCCGCGGCGCCCCGGTGGCCGCGGTGCTCGCGGGCACCGCCGACCGGCCGTACGACCTGGTGATGGCCGACCCGCCGTACGCAGTCGACGATGCGGCGGTGCAGACGGTCCTCGGCCACCTGCGGGCCAACGGCTGGGTCGGCGACGGCTCGATCGTGGTGCTCGAACGGTCGTCGAGGTCGCCGGAGACGGCCTGGCCCGACGGCTTCGCGCCCGTCAAGGCGAAGAAGTACGGTGAGGCGAGAATCGAGTTGGCGACCTGCTACGGTCTGGACTCATGACTGGCGCTGTCTGCCCCGGATCCTTCGACCCTGTGACCAATGGCCACCTTGACGTGATCGGCAGAGCTGCCGCGCAGTTCGACGAGGTCATCGTGACGGTCATGGTCAACAAGAACAAGCGTGGCCTCTTCACGGTCGAGGAACGCATCGAGATGCTCGAAGACTCGACCGCCGATCTGCCCAACGTGCGGGTCTCCTCCTGGCACGGCCTGCTGGTGGATTACGCCAAGCAGCAAGGGATCACGGCGATCGTCAAGGGCCTGCGCGGTGCCAACGACTTCGACTACGAGCTGCAGATGGCGCAGATGAACCAGAAGCTCAGTGGTGTCGACACGCTCTTCATCCCGACCAACCCCACCTACAGCTACCTGTCGAGTTCGCTCGTGAAGGAAGTGGCCACATTCGGTGGCGACGTCTCCGACATGCTCCCGGAGAAGGTGCACGCCCGCCTTCTCGCGCGGATCGCCGAGCGCGCCGCCGAGAGCAGCTGATACCCGACACACCGGCTGCCAGGACCCACCCGCGGCGTCCGGTCGTGCAGACTTGCACGAGGAAGGCTGCGCCGACCTGCTGAGGGTCACGGACGATTGGGGTTGCTTGTGTACCGGGTTTTCGAGGCGCTCGACGAACTGGTCGCGATTGTCGAAGAGGCACGCGGCGTACCGATGACCGCCGGCTGCGTGGTTCCCCGCGGCGACGTCCTCGAACTGCTCGACGACGTGCGCGATGCGATTCCCGGTGAACTCGACGACGCCCAGGACGTCCTGGACCACAAGGACAAACTGGTGGGGGACGCCCGCGCGAACGCGGAGAAGACCGTCTCCAGCGCCAACGCCGAGGCGAACTCCACGATCGAGAACGCCCGCGACGACGCCGACCGCATCCTGGCGGACGCGAAGGCGCAGGCCGACCGGATGGTGGCCGAGGCCCGCGCGCACGCCGAGCAGTTGGTCACCGACGCACGCGCCGAGGCCGAGTCCTCCGTCGCCGAAGGCCGGCGCGAGTACGACCAGCTCACGGGTCGGGCGCGGTCCGAGGCCGATCGCATGATCGAGTCGGGCAAGGCGTCCTACGAGCGGTCCGTCGCGGACGGCACCGCCGAGCAGGCGCGGCTCGTCTCGCAGACGGAGGTCGTCCAGGCCGCGCACGCCGAATCGGCCCGGGTGATCGACTCCGCGCACGCCGAATCGGATCGTCTGCGCTCGGACTGCGACCTGTACGTCGACACGAAGCTCGCGGAGTTCGAGGACTTCCTCAACGGCACCGTCCGGTCCGTGGGGCGGGGGCGTCAGCAGTTGCGGACGGGTTCGGGTGTTCCCGACTACGCCTCCGACTACGACGTCGACGACCGCCGCGCCGAGCGTCGCCGCTGAGCGGCGGAACGCTCGATCGAATTTGGCTCCACCGCCCTCATTGCGTATTGTGGAGTGGTTGCCCTTTGTCGTTTTCCTTTTCTCGAAAGTGAAGCCTGTTGTCATCCCATCGCCACAGCTCATCGCGTTCCCGTCGGGACGCGGACTTCGTGCTGGACACGGTCAAACTCGGCCGTCGTCCCGGTTCGATGCGCACCGTGGAACGGGTGGTGACGGCGCCACAGCGCATCGGTCTCGACCTGATCGCCATCGAGGAAGGATCGGAGATCGATCTGGATCTCCGGTTGGAGGCCGTATCCGAGGGGGTCCTGGTCACCGGTTCGTTGCGAGCCGACACCGTCGGGGAGTGCTCGAGATGTCTCGAGCCGTTCTCCGGCACGGTGGACCTGACCCTCACGGAACTGTTCGCGTACCCGGACAGCACCACGGAAGAGACCACGGAGGAGGGGGAGGTCTATCACGTCGTCGACGACGAGATCGACCTCGAACCCGTCGTGATCGACGCCGTCGGCCTCGCACTGCCATTGCAGCCGCTCTGCAGTGACGACTGCCAAGGATTGTGCCCAGAATGTGGCGTTCGCCTGGCGATTGCCGAATCTGGCCACGGGCATGACATACTTGATCCTCGCTGGGCTGGTCTTGCAGCCAAATTTGGCGTGGATTCGGAACCCAGCAAGAATCTTGTGAACAACGAAGCCGAGGAGAAGTAGAAGTGGCTGTCCCCAAGCGCAGAATGTCGCGATCCAACACGAGGTCGCGTCGCAGCCAGTGGAAGACCACTGTGCCTACCCTCGTCACCTGCCCCAACCGTGGCTGCGGCGAGAAGACGCTGCCCCACGTCGCGTGCCCGTCGTGCGGCACATACAAGGGCCGCCAGGTCACTGCCGCCGTCTAGTTCTCCACGGAGAGGCGTTGTGACGAGCGACATCAGTAATACACCCGCCGGCGGCGAGGAGGATCATGCTTCCCTCCTCGCCGCCCTCGGCGTAGAAATCGAGCCTTCACTGCTCACCCTGGCGCTGACGCACCGCTCGTACGCGTACGAGAACGGTGGCCTGCCCACCAACGAGCGTCTCGAGTTTCTCGGTGACTCCGTACTCGGGGTCACCGTCACGGAGAAGCTCTACCTCGCGCACCCCGACAAGTCCGAGGGCGACCTCGCGAAGATCCGGGCGAGCATCGTGAACATGCACGCGCTCGCGGAAGTGGCGCGCAGCCTCGGTGAGGGCGGACTCGGTGCCCATCTCCTGCTCGGGAAGGGCGAGGAGATGACCGGCGGCCGCGACAAGCCGAGCATCCTCGCCGACGGCATGGAGTCGATTCTCGGCGCCATCCACCTCGAGCACGGAATCGAGACGGCGCGACGCGTCGTCCTCGATCTCTTCAGCGACCTCCTCCAGCGAGCCCCCCGCCTCGGCGCGGGACTGGACTGGAAGACGAGCCTGCAGGAGCTGACCGCGGAGCGTGGCGTCGGTGTTCCGGCGTACGAGATCACCGCGACCGGCCCCGATCACGACAAGGAGTTCACCGCCACCGTGATCGTCGGCGGCAAACCTCTCGGCGTCGGTATCGGCCGCTCCAAGAAAGAGGCCGAGCAGAAGGCCGCGAGCACGGCGTGGAACGCGTTGTCCGACGCGGGCCCCGACGTAGCGGCCGACGACGTCAGTGCCTGAACTACCCGAAGTCGAGGTGGTCCGGCGCGGACTCGAACGCCACATCGTGGGGGCGTCGATCGATTCCGTGGACATCCTGCATCCGCGGGCGATCCGACGTCACCTGCCCGGTGCCGCGGACCTCTCCGGCCAGCTCACCGGCGAACGTATCGCGGGCGCCGACCGCCGCGGAAAGTACCTGTGGCTGGTCCTCGAACCCAGCACGGTCGCACTCGTGGTCCATCTCGGTATGAGTGGTCAAATGCTCGTGCAGCCACCGGAATTGCCGACCGAGAAGCATCTGCGCATCCGGGCCCGGCTCGATTCCGGTCTCGACCTCCGGTTCGTGGACCAGCGGACGTTCGGGGGCTGGGCGCTCGCGCCCCTCGTCGAGGTCGACGGCTCGCTCGTGCCGGACTCGGTGGCGCACATCGCCCGCGATCCACTGGATCCGCGTTTCGATCTGGCGGCCACCGTGAAGGTGGTGCGCGGCAAGCACACCGAGATCAAACGCGTGCTGCTGGACCAGACCGTCGTCTCCGGCATCGGCAACATCTACGCGGACGAGGCGTTGTGGCGCGCACAGATCCACGGAAACCGGCTCACCGACAGGCTGACCGGTCCCCGGATTCGTGCGGTGCTCACCGCCGCCCAGCAGGTGATGCGCGAGGCACTCACCCAGGGCGGCACGTCCTTCGACGCGTTGTACGTGAACGTCAACGGCGAGTCGGGCTACTTCGATCGCTCCCTGTCCGCCTACGGTCAGGAGGATCGCCCGTGCCCGCGCTGCGGCACCGCGATCCGGCGGGAGAAGTTCATGAACCGCTCGTCGTTCAGTTGCCCGAAGTGCCAGCCGGCGCCGCGGAGAAGCCCGGCGAGATGACCCGGGTGAGGTCGGCGGACCCGTCGGCGATCCTGCCGTCGGCGTCGTGGCGCGGCGTCGCCTTGGCGTCGAAGTAGTCGCCGCCCTTGCGTTTCACGTCGTCGGTTCCCCACTCGCGGTGGCGAGGAACCGGTGCCATCCTCGGAATGTGCTTGCGGCAGTGGATGTATGCCTCCTCCACGTCCACCACCACCCAGCGTTCGGGGATCCGCCCGCCGGAGTGGTCCACCGGCAGGTCAGCGATCTCGGAGCGGAGGGCCTCGTCGTCGACGATCCGGGCCGAACCGTTCACGTGCAGTCCGATGAGGTCCTGCACGAAGTCCACGAGAATGATTCCGACGTGCGGGTTTTCCAGGATGTTGCCGAGGCTCGCCATGACGCCGTTGCCGCGGTACTCCGGGTACGCGAGGGTCTTCGAGTCGATGACGTGCATGAATCCCGGTGTCCCGGCGCGCAGGCTGTTGTCGCACTCGCCGGACGCGTCGGCGGTGGCGATGAACGCGATCTCCTGGCGTCCGACGAACTCGATCATCGTCGGATTGAGATGGTCCAGCATCTGATCCGAGTAGAACTTGGCGGCACGATCCCCGGTGCCGAACTCGGATTGAAGTCGGCGTTCTCCCGCACTTCCGATCTGGCCCATCTGCATTCCCCGCTACGTCTCGGCGTCGTTGGTCGGTTCACCCTACGGCCCACCGGTTCCCGCTGCTGAGAATCGGCGTTCACAAATCGGTGGAAACCGGTGCCGCCCACCCGCCTACCTGGCGTTGCGGCCATCGGTGGCAGGATTGAGCGCATGGCAGAACAGACTTCCGACACGACGGCGCCCACCACACTGTGGGTCGAGCGAACGGGCACCCGGCTGTACACCGGCCGCAGCTCCCGCGGCGCCGAGGTCCTGATCGGCTCGGAGAGCGTGGAGGGCGTGTTCACCCCGGGGGAGCTCCTGAAGATCGCACTCGCCGCGTGCAGCGGAATGAGCTCGGACTTCCCGCTGTCGCGGCGCCTGGGCGACAACTACGAGGCCACCATCCGGGTGTCCGGCGCCGCCGACCGGGAGAACGAGGTGTACCCGCAGCTCGACGAGGTGCTCGAACTCGATCTCAGCGAGCTCGACGCCGACGCGCAGCAGCGGCTGGTCACGCTCGTGGAACGGTCGGTCGACAAGGTGTGCACCGTCGGGCGGACGCTGAAGGCCGGGACGAAAGTGACGTTGACCGTCGAGAAGGAACAATGATGCGGCGCGAGCTCGCCGCACTCGCGGGCGGGTCGGCGCTCTGCGCCGGTCTGCTCGTGGTCGCGCCGGCCGCGGCCGGGCCCGCGTTCTCGCCCCCCGGCGGCGCTTGCACCCCGTGGTCGGTGTCGGAGGTGACGTCCGGCGCGGGCGTGCTCGAGAACCTGGCCTTCGACGGCGCGGGCACCATGCTGGTGTCGCGGACGGGCCTGGTGGGCGGCGGAGCCCTGGACGGGGTCAGTCCCGACGGCACCGTCACCCCGATCGTGCCCGAGGTCGAATCGCCGGGTGGGATCGCCGTGGACGGTGCCGACGCGTACTTCGCCACGGGCAACTCCTTCGCCTCGGGAGTCACGGGCTCGGCGACCGGCACCGTCGACGTCGTGAACCTCGACACCGGGGACACGAGCACCGTGGCCGAGGGGCTGGTCATGCCGAACGGACTCGTCCGGCTGAGCAACGGCGACATCCTCACCGCGCGGAATCTCGGCTCCGGCGCCGGACTGACCCGCGTCCCGGCCGACGAGCCTCACACACCGGAGGTCGTGCGCACCGATCTGGGAACGGTCGACGGACTCGCCGTGCACGACGGCGCCGTGTACACGGTCACGACGTTCGACACCACCACCACGCTGCGGATCCTCCGCGAGGACGACCTGCGCGGTCCCGTCGTGTCCGTCGAGTTGCCCGGCTCCGGGCCACTCAACGCGGCCGACGACCTCACCGTCGGACCGGACGGCATCGTGTACGTCGCCTACAACGGTGGCGGCAAGGTGGTCCGGGTCGATCCGGCGACGGGGGAGAGCTGCGCCCTGGCGTCCGGACTGCCGCTCGTGTCCTCGGTGCGCTTCGGCGCAGGACCGGGCTGGGACCCGGACGCGCTCTACGCCACCAGCTTCACCGGGAAGATCTACAAGCTCGAACGGTCGTGACGGACATGGAGAGAATGACCGCATGGGTGCACGGGTACGTGCAGGGCGTCGGATTCCGGTGGTGGACCCGCGCCCGCGCACTCGAACTCGGCCTCGTCGGATACGCCGCCAACCAGAAGGACGGCCGGGTACTCGTCATCGCCGAGGGCCCCCGGGACAAGCTGGACACCCTGCTGACGCTGTTGCGGTCGGGAGACACGCCGGGCGCGGTGGATCTCGTCGTGGAGCAATGGGATTCCCCCCGCGGCGACCTCACCGGGTTCGTCGAACGGTGAACCGAAGGTAAAGTTCTCCGTCATGCATCTGAAGAGTCTGACGCTGAAGGGATTCAAATCCTTTGCGTCCACAACGACTCTGCGATTCGAGCCGGGAATCACCTGTGTCGTAGGGCCCAACGGGTCGGGCAAGTCCAACGTCGTCGACGCACTCACCTGGGTGATGGGTGAGCAGGGGGCGAAGGCGCTGCGCGGCGGCAAGATGGAAGACGTCATCTTCGCCGGCACCGCCGGGCGGGCGCCCCTCGGGCGCGCCGAGGTGACGCTGACCATCGACAACTCCGACGGCGCCCTGCCGATCGACTACTCCGAGGTGTCGATCACCCGGCGCATGTTCCGCGACGGCGCCGGCGAATACGAGATCAACGGCAGCTCGTGCCGGCTGATGGACGTGCAGGAACTGCTCAGCGACTCCGGTATCGGCCGGGAGATGCACGTGATCGTCGGGCAGGGCCGCCTCGCCGCCATCCTCGAATCGCGTCCGGAAGACCGGCGCGCATTCATCGAAGAGGCAGCCGGGGTGCTCAAGCACCGCAAGCGCAAGGAAAAAGCGGTCCGCAAACTCGACGCGATGCAGGCCAACCTGGCGCGCCTGAACGACCTCACGGCGGAACTGCGGCGCCAGCTCAAACCACTCGGGCGGCAGGCCGAGGTGGCCCGTCGCGCGCAGACCGTGCAGGCCGACCTCCGCGACGCGAAGCTGCGACTCGCCGCCGACGATCTGGTGTCGCGGCGTGAGGAGCTGGCCGACCAGGCGCAGGACGAGAAGGCCGCCCGCGAGCAGCACGACCACGTCACCGCGGCGCTCGACGAGGCCAACCTCGAGCTGGGACGGCACGAGCAGGAATTGTCGAGGCTCACACCGGGTGCCGAAGCGGCGGCGCAGACGTGGTTCCAGCTGTCGGCGCTCGCGGAACGCGTCAACGCGACCATCCGCATCGCCCGTGAACGGGCGCGCCACCTCGACTCCGAGCCGTCCGCGAACCGCGGTCAGGATCCGGACGAGATGGAGGCCCGCGCCGACCGGATCGCCGCGGAGGAACGGGAACTCGTCGAAGCCGTCGAGATGGCACGTGCGGCGCTGGACGCGGCCAAGGAGCAACTGGCGCTGGGGGAAGAGACGGCCGCCGAGGCCGAACGGGCCCACATGGCGGCGGTACGGGCGATCGCCGACCGCCGAGAAGGCCTGGCCCGGCTGTCCGGGCAGGTCGACACGCTGCGCACCCGCGCCGACTCCGTCGACGCCGAAGTGTCCCGGCTCACCGTCGCGATCGACGAGGCCCGGCAGCGCGGCGACGCCGCACAATCCGAGTTCGAGGTCGTCCAGGACGAGATCGGCGACCTCGACGCCGGTGAACTCGGGCTCGACTCCCACCACGAGCGTGCCGTCGAGGCGCTTCGTCTGATCTCCGAACGCGTCACCGAACTCCAGTCCGAAGAACGCGCCGCAGGGCAGGAAGTGGCGTCGCTGCGCGCCCGGATCGACGCCTTGTCGATGGGCCTCGAACGCAAGGACGGCGCCGGCTGGCTCGTCGAGAACCGGGGTGAGCACGGCATCCGGGGACCGATCGGTACCCTCATCACCGTCGAAAAGGGCTACGAGGGCGCCGTCGCGGCGGCGATGGGGCCCGCCGCGGACGCCGTCGTCGCCGACTCCCTCGACGCCGCCCGCGGCGCGGTCGCTGCGCTGAAGGAAACGGACAGCGGCCGGGCGTCCCTGGTCATCGGCACCGATCAGACCGTCCCGGGCGGCGGGCACCTGGATTCCGGCGCCCGGTGGGCCGTCGACGTCATCGACTGCCCCGCCGAACTCCGGACCGGGCTCGCGGCGCTCCTGGGCGGAGTGGTCGTCGTCGACTCCCTCGACGACGCCGTCGAACACGTCCGGCGCAGGCCCGACGTGCGCGCCGTCACCCGCGACGGTGATCTCCTCGGGGCGGGCTGGATGAGCGGCGGCTCGGACCGCCAGCCGAGCACCCTCGAGGTCCAGGCCGCCATCGACAACTCGGTGCAGGATCTTGCCCGCGCCGAACGTCGCGCCGAGGAACTGTCCGCGGCACTGTCCGGCGCCGTTGCGGAACAGGCCGACCGACAGGAGAACGCGGAACAGGCACTGGCCGCGCTGAACGAGTCCGACGCCGCGATGTCGGCCATCTACGAACGCCTCGGCCGCCTCGGCCAGGCCGCCCGCGCCGCGCACGCCGAATCCGATCGGCTCATGGCGCAGCGGGACAAGGCCGAGAGCGGTCGCGAGGACACACTCACCGCGCTGGCCGAACTCGAGGAACGGCTGCGGATGGCGGAACAGGACGCCTCGCCCGCCGGCGCCGACACGGGTGGGTCCGATTCGACGAGCATCGATCGCGAGACGGCGGCCGCGGCCCTCGCGGAAGTGCGGGCCGTGGAGGTCGAAGCCCGGCTGACCGTGCGCACAGCCGAGGAACGGGCCGAGTCGGTGCGCGGCAAGGCCGATTCGCTGCGCCGCGCCGCCCAGGTGGAACGCGACGCGCGCGCCCGGGCCGAACGCGCGATGAAGGCCCGGCAGAACGCGGCCGCCGTCGCGGCGGCCGTCGCCGAGTCCGGGCAGCGGGTCGCCGAGCACCTCGGAGAGGTCGTCGACTCCGCGATGGCGCACCGGGACGAACTCGCCCGGGCCCGCACCGAGCGGACGACCCAACTCGAACAGGTGAAGGAAAGGGTGCGTCAGCTCACCGGACAGCTGGCGTCGCTCACCGACGCCGTGCACCGCGACGAGGTGGCCCGCGCCCAGGCCGCACTGCGCATCGAACAACTCGAGGAGGCGATCCTCGACCAGCACGGGATCGGCCTGGACGATCTGATCGCCGAATACGGTCCCGATGTCGCGCTGCCGCCGTCCGCACTCGAGATGGAGGAGTACGAGCAGGCGAAGGAACGCGGCGAACAGGTCACGATGCCCGCACCGGTTCCGTACGACCGGACCACGCAGGAACGTCGCGCGAAACGTGCCGAGAAGGACTTGGCGACGCTCGGCAAGGTCAACCCGCTGGCGCTCGAGGAGTTCGCCGCGCTCGAGGAACGCTACAACTTTCTCTCCACACAACTCGAGGACGTGAAGACCGCCCGCAAGGACCTTCTCGGTGTCGTCGCCGACGTCGACGCCCGCATCCTGCAGGTGTTCACCGAGGCCTACGCGGACGTCGAACGCGAATTCGTGCAGGTCTTCGCGAAACTGTTCCCCGGTGGCGAGGGCAGGCTGGTGCTCACCGATCCGTCCGACATGCTGACGACCGGCATCGAGGTGGAGGCCCGGCCGCCCGGCAAGAAGGTCAAGCGGCTGTCGTTGCTGTCCGGTGGTGAGAAGTCGCTCACGGCCGTGGCGATGCTCGTGGCGATCTTCCGGGCCAGGCCGTCCCCCTTCTACGTGATGGACGAGGTGGAGGCCGCGCTGGACGACACGAACCTGCGCCGCCTCATCGGGTTGTTCGAGCAGTTGCGGGAGAAGTCGCAGCTGATCGTCATCACCCACCAGAAGCCGACGATGGAGGTGGCCGACGCGCTGTACGGCGTCAGCATGCGCGGCGACGGCATCACCACCGTCATCTCCCAGCGGCTCCGTGGCCAGGACATGGTGGCCGCAGACGCCTGATTCCGGCACCGACGGGGACCCTGCGCCCGGCGAGGCAGTGCGCGAGGGAATCCGGAGCCTGAAACAATGGGCGGCGTGACTACCGGAGCTTGGATTGCCATCGCGGCCGCACTGGCCCTACTTCTCGTCGTTCTCGTCGTCGGGTCCCTGCTGTATCGGCGTCGCCGGATCTCCCTGAAGGCGCCGGACACCCCGCAGGTCACCACGGCGGAGAAGGACCGTTCGGGCAGTTATCGTGCCGACGGCGGGTTCAACTTCAGCCAGGGGTCGACGGCGACGGCGCCGCCCCGGGAAGTGGTGCCGGAGCCGGTGCTGCCCACACCGGTGCCCGAACCCGCTATCACGCCGGAACCGGAGGTCGTGGCGCCTCCGGAGCCGGAGAAGGCCACCGCCCCCGAGAAGGCACCCGAGAAGGCGCCGGAGAAGCCGGTGGCCCCGCCGGAGCCGGTCACCTACGAACCGGTCGTCGCCCCGGAGGTCGAACCGGAACCCGAGGTCGCGCCCGCACCCGAGCCCGAACCGGCTCCCGCCGCACCCGCACTCGACGTCATCGCGCCCACCGAAGGCCGCCTCGACCGTCTGCGTGGGCGCCTGTCCCGGTCCCAGTCCGCGGTGGGCAAGAGCCTGCTCGGACTGCTCGGCGGCGGCGACCTCGACGAGGACTCCTGGGAAGAGGTGGAGGACACGCTCCTCATCGCCGACCTCGGCTCGGCGACGACCACGAAGATCGTCACGTCCCTGCGTGCGCAGATGGCGTCGCGCAGTGTCCGCACCGAGGCCGACGCGCGCGCGCTGCTGCGCGAGGTCCTGGTCGCCGAACTCCGTCCGGAACTCGACCGCTCCATCCGCGCCCTTCCGCACGACGACCACCCGGCGGTCCTGCTCGTCGTCGGGGTGAACGGCACCGGCAAGACCACCACCACGGGCAAGCTCGCGCGTGTTCTCGTGGCCGACGGCAGGCGCGTCCTGCTGGGCGCCGCCGACACGTTCCGTGCGGCCGCCGCGGACCAGTTGCAGACGTGGGCCGAACGGGTCGGCGCCGAGGTGGTGCGCGGAAAGGAAGCCGCCGATCCGGCGGCCGTCGCGTTCGACGCGGTGTCCAAGGGGATCGACAACGGCGTCGACGTCGTCCTGATCGACACCGCGGGCAGGCTGCACACCAAGACGGGCCTCATGGACGAGCTCGGCAAGGTCAAGCGGGTCATCGAGAAGAAGGCGTCGGTCGACGACGTCCTCCTGGTCCTCGACGCGACCATCGGGCAGAACGGCCTGGCGCAGGCGCGGGTGTTCGCCGAGGTCGTCGACATCACCGGTGTGGTGCTCACCAAACTCGACGGCACCGCCAAGGGCGGCATCGTGTTCCAGGTTCAGCACGAACTCGGCGTTCCCGTGAAGCTCGTCGGACTCGGTGAGGGCGCCGACGATCTGGCCCCGTTCGAGCCGGGCGCCTTCGTCGACGCGCTGCTCGGCTGAGAGGCCACGAGGCCGGCCGTCTCGGGGTCCCGGACGGCTCCGGGGAGCTGAAACCGACCGCAAATCGCCTGGCGAAACGTACACGCAACAAAATAGGCCGATGCGTTCACGCGCGCGAAACAGTGCAGTGGCACAGCCGAAACACCGCAACGCGAATCTACTTCCTGACGACGTGCAGACCAGCGCGCGACTAGGAGGTAGTAAGTGAGTCCCGACGAAGTGTTGGCAAACTCCGGCAACGCCGCATGGATGCTGATGTCAGCATCCCTGGTTCTACTGATGACGCCCGGCCTGGCGTTCTTCTACGGCGGCATGTCCAGGTCGAAGTCCGTGCTGAACATGATGATGATGTCGTTCGGCGCCATGGCGGTCATCGCGGTGATCTACGTGCTCTGGGGTTGGTCGATGTCCTACGGGACCGACGACATCGGGGGCATCTTCGCGAACCCGTTCGAGTTCTTCGGCCTGAAGGACAGCATCACCGATGCCGACGGCAACTTCATCGCAGGCGCATTCGGCTACCCCAACGTGATCGACATCGCCTTCCAGGTGACGTTCGCGATCATCACGACCGCGCTGATCAGCGGTGCCCTGGCCGAGCGCGTCAAGTTCGGCACGTGGCTGCTGTTCTCCGGCGTGTGGGTCACCATCGTGTACTTCCCGCTCGCTCACATGGTGTGGGGTGGCGGTCTGCTGTCCGGTTCGGAGAACGGACTGGCGGCGAAGATCTTCGGAACCACCGACGACGGCGAGGGTGGACTGGTCGCCTCCGTGGCCCCCATTGACTTCGCCGGTGGCACCGTCGTCCACATCAACGCCGGTATCGCCGCGTTCGTCCTCGCCGTGATCATCGGCAAGCGCGCCGGATTCGGCAAGACCGCGTTCCGCCCGCACAACCTGCCGTTCGTCATGCTCGGTGCCGCTCTGCTGTGGTTCGGCTGGTTCGGCTTCAACGCGGGCTCCGCTTTCGCCGCCGACGGCAACGCCGGACTCGCCTGGGTCAACACGACGTCTGCCACCGCCGCCGCAATCCTGGGCTGGCTCCTGACGGAACGCATCCGTGACGGTCACGCCACCAGCCTCGGCGCCGCCTCCGGTGCGGTCGCGGGCCTCGTCGCCATCACCCCCGCCGCCGGTGCCCTCAGCCCGGTCGGCTCGCTGGTCCTCGGCGCGATCGCCGGCATCCTGTCTGCGCTGGCCGTGGGCCTGAAGTTCAAGTTCGGCTACGACGACTCGCTCGACGTCGTCGGTGTGCACCTCGTCTCCGGCCTCTGGGGCACCGTGGCCATCGGATTCTTCGGAACGTCGACCGGTTTGTTCTACGGTGGTGACTACAAGCAGTTGGTTGTCCAGATCGTGATCGCGCTGTCCGCACTCGTGTTCACCGGCATCCTGACCGCTGTCATCGCGTTCGCTCTCAAGCCGCTCGGCTGGAGGGTGTCCGCCGAGGAAGAGGCTCAGGGCATCGACGAGGGCGAACATGCGGAGACCGCCTACGACTTCGCCTGATCGGCTAGTGATAAGAGTGAACATCGAGTACCGAAGCGCTTTGGAAGGGACAACGAAATGAAGCTGATCACGGCAATTGTCAAGCCGTTCACTCTCGAGGACGTCAAGACGGGACTCGAGCAGGCGGGCGTCCTGGGCATGACCGTCAGCGAGGTCCAGGGGTACGGCCGCCAGAAGGGGCACACCGAGGTCTACCGCGGAGCCGAGTACTCGGTCGATTTCGTACCGAAGGTCCGGGTCGAGGTCGTCGTCGACGACGCTGCCGTGGACAAGGTCGTCGAGGTGATCGTCGAGGCCGCACGCACCGGCAAGATCGGTGACGGCAAGGTGTGGGTGTCGCCGGTCGAGTCGGTCATCCGGGTGCGCACCGGGGAACGCGGCGCGGATGCGCTCTGACCCCAACGGGTCCGGTAAGACCGGCCCTGGTTCCGTCGCCAAGGCGACGGA
>NZ_JBHUSF010000189.1:0-17032 GCF_042673295.1 Rhodococcus sp. NPDC057014 | reverse complement strand
GAGAAGTACTCACGGGGGTACTGGCCTGGGTATGCGACGTGTAGTTGCCCGGGCGTACGGAGGGCCGGAGGTCCTCGCGGTCGTCGACGCGGAACCGGAGGGTCCCGCACCGGGTGAGGTGGTGATCGAGGTCCGCGCGATCGGGGTCAACCCGATCGACTACAAGCTGTACAGCGGCGCGTTCGGCGCCGACCCGGACGCCCTACCGATGCGGCTGGGCAGCGAGGCGGCGGGCGTCGTCGCGGAGGTGGGTGACACTGCCACGGGACCTGCGGGCCCGATCGCGGTGGGCGACGAGGTGATCGCGTACCCGGTGTCCGAGTCGTACGCGGACCGGCTTGTGGTGTCCGGTGATTCGGTGGTCCCGAAACCGGCGTCGTTGCCGTGGAACGAGGCGGCCGGACTTCTCGCGGTGGGTGCCACCGCGATCGACACCCTCGACACGGCGACCGTCGGCACCGGCGACCTGCTGCTCGTGCACGGGGCGGCGGGCGGCGTGGGGTCGTTGGTCGTGCAGTTGGGGCGGGCCCGCGGCGCCACGATCATCGGCACGGCGCGCCCCGAGCACCACGACTACGTGCGGTCGCTCGGCGCGACCCCGGTGTCGTACGGGGACGGCCTGAGCGACCGGATCCGGGTTCTGGCACCGGACGGGGTGGACGCCGTGATCGACACCGCGGGCAGCGACGAGGCCGTCGACGTGTCCGTGGGTCTGGTGCGGCACCCGTCGCGGTTGGTGACGACCGTCCCCGGGCCACGGCCGGTCGAGGCGGGGTTCCGGATCGTGGGGACTCTGGGCGCGGAAGGCATGGAACTGCGTAAACGGTTCCGGGCCGCCCTCGTCGACCTCGCAGGCAACGGCGACGTACGGGTGCGGGTCGCGCGCACGTACGCGCTGTCGGAGGCGGCGCGCGCGCATGCCGATCTGCGGAAGCCGCACGCGGCGGGCAAGTTCATCCTGTTGCCGTAGACGGACCCCGCTCAGTGGAGCAGACTCGCCCGGATCGTCGCCTTCACCCAGTTCCGGTAGTCGTCGACATCCCACCCGCACTGCAGGCGCAGCATCGAATACACCTGCGGCGACACGACCGTGAACAACACGTCGGCGGCCCGCTGAACGGAGATCTCGGGACGCAGCAGTTCGTGCGCCGCGAGTCCCTCGGCGAGGGTCATCGCATTCTCGGCGGACGCCCGTGCCCCCTCGTTCGCGAACCGCCGCATGTCTGCATCCGCTCCCGAGGATTCGATCGACGTCGCCATCAGGGCGCCGGCCCGCTCCAGCACGTCGGTGCTGTACTCCACCATCTGTTCGAGGATCCGCTCCACGGGGTCGCCGTCCCGGGGTGTGCGGGCGGCAGGAGCGGCGTCGGTGTCGCCCTGGATCGCGGCGTGCAGTGCCTCGTGGAACAGTTCCGCTTTGCCGCCCGGGAACGCGGTGAACACCGTGCGGGCCGACACCCCGGCCGCCTCGGCCACGTTCCGCACCGTGGTGCTGACGTATCCCTGCTCGGCGAACAGCCGGGCGGCGGCATCCCGGACGAGGCCGCGGGTCCGGCGCGCCGATTCCGCACGCAGCGGCGAACTGTAGGGCCTCTTGGCGGCATCGGGCACGGTCTCACGATAGACGCATTCGATTCATCGATCGTGCAACCAATGCGGCACGGCGATCCGCCGCGCCTGGACCAGGCGACGCGTTCGGTGCCTACGACTTCGGGTGTTCCACCCAGGCGTCGGAACCGGGAAACACGAGGGCCTCGTGGCCGTCGTCGTATCGGACGAGATAGGGCGGTTCGCCGTTCTCCCCGTGTACCTCCACGACCTCGGCGGTCGTCTCGTGCACCCCGACCACCCTGCCTTGTACGTGCAACCGGTCTCCCACTGCTACGTGCATGACTGCTCCTCGCGACGTTCGAGTCCGTACTCTCAGCTTGCTACTTCCGGAACCGGGGCGAAAGGGCCGACTCGCCGCCATCTCCGCCGCCGTGTGCCATCGTGGGGGCATGGCTACGTATCGATACCTCGACAAGGACCGTAACGTGCTCGAGGAGCAGGACTTCGGCACCGTGCAGGACGCCGAGGAACACCGGCTGTCGGTCCTCGGCGCCGAGATCATCGAGGAGGTCGAGGACTCCGGCACGCCCGAGAGCTGACTGCCCTGCGCGGCCCGCCCGGTCGAGGCATGCTGATCGGGTGCACACATTCGAGGTATGGGCCCCGATCCCGGCATCCGTCTCCGTGGAGGTCGACGGCAGGCGCCACGACATGACCCCGTCACCCGACGGGTGGTGGCGGGCCGACGTCGACGCGTCACCGGACTCCCGGTACGCGTTCCTCCTCGGCGACAGCGACACCCCGCTCCCCGATCCCCGGTCGCCGCGCCAGCCCGACGGCGTGCACAGCGCGTCCCAGCTCCACACGCTCGACGAGAGCCTCTGGACCGACTCGCAGTGGACCGGGCGGCAGCTCGCCGGTTCCGTCGTCTACGAATTGCACGTCGGCACGTTCACCCCGGAGGGCACGTTCGCCGCTGCGGTCGGCCGGCTCGACCATCTCGTCGACCTCGGTGTCGATTTCGTGGAACTGATGCCGGTCAACGGGTTCAACGGAACCCACAACTGGGGATACGACGGCGTCCTCTGGTACACGGTGCACGAGGGCTACGGCGGACCGGACGGGCTGCAGACCCTCGTCGACGCGTGTCACGCCCGCGGTCTCGGCGTGGTCCTCGACGCCGTCTACAACCACCTCGGACCGTCGGGGAACTACCTCGACCGGTACGGCCCGTACCTGGCGCAGGGCGCCAACACCTGGGGCCGGAGCATCAACCTGGACGGACCGGACAGCGGCGAGGTGCGGCGCTACATCATCGGCAACGCGCTGCGCTGGTTCCGCGAATTCCACATCGACGCGCTCCGCCTCGACGCCGTCCACGCGCTCGTCGATCACACCGCCACTCACCTTCTCGAGGATCTGGCCGTCGAGACCCGCCGGCTGTCCGCGCACCTGAGGCGGCCGCTGACGCTCGTCGCGGAGAGCGACCTCAACGACCCGCGCCTGATCACGTCGCGGTCGGCGGGCGGCTACGGCCTCGACGCCCAGTGGGACGACGACGTGCATCACGCCATCCACGCGGCCGTCTCCGGTGAGAGACAGGGCTATTACGGAGATTTCGGTTCGATGGCCTGCCTCGCGGACACGCTGCGTCACGGTTGGTTCCACGCGGGCACGTTTTCGACGTTCCGGGGTCGCATCCACGGCAGGCCGCTGGACACACGGCGGATCCCGGCGAGTTCGCTGGTCACATACACGTGCACGCACGATCAGATCGGCAACCGGGCAATCGGCGACCGCCCCGGCACGTATCTCGATTCCGGGCAGCTCGCCGTGAAGGCGGCGCTCGTGCTCTGCTCGCCGTTCACGCCGATGCTGTTCATGGGCGAGGAATGGGGGGCGAGCACCCCGTTCCAGTTCTTCACCTCACACCCGGAGCCGGAGCTCGCGCGGGCGACGGCGGAGGGACGCAAGGCCGAGTTCGCCGAGCACGGCTGGAGCACGGACGACGTTCCCGACCCGCAGGACCCGGCGACGTTCGAGCGGTCCAAGCTCAACTGGGACGAACCGGCCCAGCCGCCGCATGCCCGGCTGCTGGACTGCTACCGCTCGCTGCTGCGACTTCGCCGGGGGCGCGCCGAGCTGACGGACCCGTGGCTCGAGAACCTGTCCGTCGACTACGACGAGGCGCAGCAGTGGATCGTGGTGCACCGCGGCGCACTTCGCCTGGCCTGCAACCTCGGTGCCGAACCGGTGACCGTCCCGGTCGGCGGCTCCCCCGTGCTGTGGTGGGAGCCGCCGACGCAGGACGAGACCGGGTCGGCGACGGTACTACCGGGTCATTCGTTCGTGGTGCTCGACAGCTCACCCTGACGGTCGCGCAGCATCCGCAGGACGAGGATCGCGGTCGCGAACAGGATCACGGCGGTCGCGCCCGCGGCGACGTGCATGCCGTCGACGAAGGCAGACTGCGCGGACTCGAGGAACACCGTCCGCGCCGCCTCGGGGAGATGCTGCGCCTCCGCGACCGCGGCGCCGAGCGTGCCCTGGGCGGGCTCGATCTGTTCCTGCGGCAGCATCGACGTGTCGAGGCCGTTCCGGAAGATCGCCATGACGACGCTGCCGAGCACGGCGACACCGAGTGCGATGCCGAGTTCGTACGCGGTCTCGGACACCGCGGAGGCGGCGCCGGCCCGTTCGGGCTCGACGGCGCTCACCACGAGGTCGGACGTCAGTGTCAGCGCGATACCGACACCTGCTCCGGCGAGACCGAAGCCGACCACGAACATCGTCGGGGCACCGTCCACGCCGAGCGTGAGCATCAGTGCCGCACCCACACCCGCGACGGCGAGACCGCCGCCGAGCACGTGGGAGGTGGCCCACCGGCGCACCATCCAGGCCGCCGCGAGCGCGGTGACCGCGCTCATCAGCATGCCGGGCAGCATCAGCACACCCGATTCGAACGCAGTGTTACCCAACACCAACTGCAGGTACTGCGAGCCGAAGAACAGCACACCGGCGAGCGCGAAGATGGACAGCAGGTTGGTGAGGACGGCGGTCGAGAACGCGGGCTTCGCGAACAGGCCGATGTCGATCATCGGGTCCGTCATCGACCTCTGCCTGCGCACGAACACCACGCCCGACAGGACGCCGACGAGACCGACGCCGAGGAGCAGCGGGTCGATGCCGTGCACCACGGTCTCCTTGACCGCGTACACCAGCGGCAGCATCGTCGTCATCGACAACGCGGCGCTGAGCAGGTCGAACCGTCCCGGTGCGGGGTCCTTCGACTCGGGGATCACGAGCGGTCCCACGGCGATCAGCACGAGCATCACGGGGAGGTTGATCAGGAACACCGAGCCCCACCAGAAGTGCTCGAGCAGCCAGCCGCCGATCAGCGGGCCGGCCGCGGTGCCGCCGCCGGCCATCGCGCCCCACACGCCGATGGCGAGGGTCCGCTGGCGCGGGTCGACGAAGATCGTGCGGATCAGGCCGAGGGTCGCGGGCATCAGCGTGGCGCCGGAGATTCCCTGCAGCACGCGGGCCGCGATCAGCATCTCGGGTGTCGGCGCCCACGCCGCGATCAGCGAGGCGATACCGAATCCGGCGGCGCCGAGGAGCAGCAGGCGACGCCGTCCGATGCGGTCGCCGAGGGTGCCCATGGTGATGAGCAGTCCGGCGAGGACGAACGAGTAGACGTCGATGATCCACAGCAGCTGCGTGCTGCTGGGTTCGAGGTCGGCGCTGATGAACGGCAGGGCGAGGTCGAGCACCGTGCCGTCGACGGCGATGAGGAGGACGGCGAATGCCAGGACGACGAGTCCGAGCCAGTCTCGGCGCGACGCGGAGGGCTGACCTGGTGCGCCGTAGGCGTCGTTGATCCCGCGATCCGTGGAGACAGACATTTATCTTCCTGCGACTTTCCGTTTCGAGAGCTGGCACGAATGTATGAACCGTCCAGCCGGTACAGTTCTGTTACCTTATCGTGAACCGTCCGGACGGTAAAGTTATTTCCCGGGTACAGTCCCTCTCCATGGCTGCCGGTACGCGCGATCGAATACTCGACGCCCTCGAGAAGCTGCTACTCGACGTGGGAATAGCCCAGGTGACCCTCGAGGCGGTCGCCGCGGAGGCCGGGGTGTCCAAGGGCGGGCTGCTCTATCACTTCCCCAGCAAGGAAGCCCTGCTCGCCGCCATGGTGCGCCGGCTCGGCGAGCGGGCCGACGCCCAGCTCGCCGACGCCGTCTCCGGGGGCACCTCGATGTCCGAGTGGTATCTGCAGGTCCCCGACGCGAGCACCACCGAAGAACTCGCCCTCTACCGTTCGACCATCGCCGCGCTACGGAGCGTCGACGGTCAGCACGACGAGATCCAGAAGGCCGTCACCGACGTCATGCGCAGCTGGGACGAGGGCCTTCAAGACGAGATCGACGATCCCGTGCAGGCCGAGATCGTGCGCCTCGTCGGCGACGGCATCTACCTGGCCGCGCTGCTCAGGCTTCCCATGCCCGAGCCCGAGCTGTACAAGAAGGTCGTCGCGCGGCTGCTGCAGAAGGAGCGGCTCAGGTGAGGTAGCGGTACGCGGGGCTTCCCGGCTCCAGGCGTTCCACCTGCATCCGGGACTGCTCCATCCGCTCGAGCAGCTCGCCGAGCCCCTCTGCCTTGCCGAGTTCGATACCCACCAGGGCGGCGCCGGTCTCCCGGTTGTTGCGCTTCACGTACTCGAACAGGGTGATGTCGTCCTCGGGGCCGAGCACCTCGTCCAGGAATCGGCGCAGCGCGCCCGGCTCCTGCGGGAAGTCGACGAGGAAGTAGTGCTTGAGCCCGAGATTCACCAGCGAACGTTCCAGAATCTCGCCGTACCGCGAGACGTCGTTGTTGCCACCCGAGATCAGGCACACCACCGTGGAACCCGGCTCGAACGTGATGTTCGCGAGCGCCGCCACCGACAGCGCGCCCGCCGGCTCGGCGATGATGCCCTCGTTCTGATACAGCTCGAGCATCGCGGTGCACAGCGCGCCCTCGTCGAGATTGGTCATCACGAAGCTCTCCGGATCGAGCCGGATCGTGGACGCCCCGCCGGCCTGGCCCAGCGACGTGTGCGTCACCACCTCGGCGCCGAGGGCGGAGACCACGGCGTAGGGCAGGTCGCCGACCCGCTTGACCGACGCGCCGTCGACGAACGGATCGATCTCCGTCAACGTCACGGGACCACCGGCCACCAGGGCCGCCGTCATCGACGCCGCCCCCGTCGGTTCCACGCCGACGATGGCCGTGCGCGGTGCGTGCGCGTGCAGATATGTCGCGATGCCAGCGATGCACCCGCCGCCGCCGACCGGGACCAGAACGGAATCGGGGGCCGCGCCGAGCTGGGCGAGGATCTCGGCGGCGATGGTGCCCTGACCGGCCGCGGTCCGGGCGTCGTCGAACGGCGCAACCATCGTCGCGCCCGTCCGCCGCACGTCGGCGGCGGCCGCAGCAGCGGCGGCGTCGTACGTCTCCCCCGTCAGGATCAGCTCGACGAACTCGCCGCCGTGCGCACGGATGCGGTCACGCTTCTGCTTGGGGGTGTTCGACGGGACGTAGATGCGGCCGGTGATTTCCATTGTCCGGCAGGCGAACGCGACGCCCTGCGCATGGTTGCCGGCACTGGCCGTCACGACTCCGGCGGCACGCTCGCCGGCGTCGAGCTGGGCCATGAGGTTGTAGGCGCCGCGGAGTTTGTAGGAGCGCACGACCTGCAGGTCTTCACGCTTGAGGTAGACGTTCGCGCCGGTCAGGGAAGACAGGCGTTCGCTCCACTGCAGTGGGGTCGCGTCGATCACGTGGGAAATTCGCTCGATGGCCGCGTCGATATCGCCCACTGTCAGGGGCGAGGCGATGTTCTGGGCTGCGGTATCGGGCGATGTGGACACCCGGATATGTTCCCACTCTCCGGCCATGGGATACCAGTCGGGTTCAGCCGCGCGGATCGAACCGGGACGGTCGCGGCACGTTCCGAGCGTTCGACTTCGCCATTGTCACGGCCTCACCGACACCCCCGTTCGTCACCGTCCCCGACAACGCCGACGCTTTCGCTCTCATCGGGACTCAGGCCGGTTCGAGCACGAACACCGGGATCTCCCGGTCGGTCTTCTTCTGATACTCGGCGTAGTCCGGGAACGCGGCGACGGCACGCTCCCACCACGCAGCCTTCTCGTCGCCCGTCACCTCACGGGCCACCATGTCGCGGGTCGACGAGCCGTCGCGGAGTTCGACGTGCGGCTCGGCCTTCACGTTGTAGTACCAGACCGGGTTCTTCGGGGCGCCGCCGAGCGAGGCGACGACCGCGTACGTCCCGTCGTGCTCGACGCGCATCAACGGCGTCTTGCGGATCTTGCCGGATTTCGCGCCCCGGGTGGTCAGCAGGACGACGGGCCTGCCGCCCAACGTCGTGCCCTCGGCACCGTCGGTGGATTCCATCAACTCGGCCTGATCCGCTGCCCACTTGGACGGACTGGGTTCGTATTCACCTGTGAGTGGCATGCGTCCAGTCAACACCCGCTCCGTGAGAGCCCGCCACCGATTCCACCGAACCAGCACGCATGCGAACGACCGCATCTGTTTGTTCGTTGCGCCGAACTCCGGATTCCGAGTACCCTGATCGCACGCGGGGACGTCCGCTTCCCCCGACCTTCTCCAGTGAGGTGACCTGCGATGACGACACACGACGCTTGGGTGCGCCGCGAGGTGCCCCGCAGCGCTCCCGCCCGGACCGTCGATCTCGCCGGCACCGAGTGGCCCCTCTACAAGCTGGAGGCCCTGGCAGTCGCACTGCTGGTGTTCGTCACGATCCTCGTCGTCACGCAGACGCTGCAGGCGGCCGTTCTCACGGCCGCCGCGGCCGCCGTCGTGGTGTGGTGGGCGCGGCGGCTCTTCCCGCCGCGCTCCTGACCTCACCCATCGAAGCGATCACACGGACAGGCAACTCGGTCCGAGCAGCGCCTTGAGGTCGCCCATCAACGCCGACGACGGTTCCACCCGGAGTACGTCGTCCACCTTCCACAACGTGACCTCGGTGCCGCCGATCAACCGCACGTGCACGTCCGACGTGCCCGGATGGCGGGTGAGCACCTGACGCAGCGCGCCGATCTTGTCCTTGGTGCACTGACGCAGCGGCAGACTGACCGCCAACGGCTTCGCCACCCCCACCGCCGAGAGGTCCGGCACCGCAAGGTCGTTGGCGATGAGGGAGATCCGGTCGTCACGGATCGACACACGCGCCTTGACGAGCACCACCGAGTCCTCGGTGACGTCCATCCCGTACACCGAATAGGCCTGCGGGAAGAACAGCACCTCGATACCACCGGTCAGGTCCTCGAGCTGCGCGGACGCCCAGGTGAGACCGTTCTTGTTGATCCGCCGGTTCACCGACGCGAGGATGCCGCCGACGGTGACCTGGGTGCCGTCCTTGACGTCGCCTTCGAGGATGGTCGGGATCGCGGTGTCGGACTGCGCCGACAGCACGTGCTCGACGCCGTTGAGCGGGTGCCCGGACACGTACAGTCCCAGCATCTCCCGCTCCAGCGCCAACCGGTGCTTGGAGTCCCACTCCTCCTCGGGGATCTTCACGTTGAACACCGAAGCGATCGACTCGTCGGCGTCGTCGCCGCCGAACAGGTCGAACTGGCCGATCGCCTCCGCCTTCTTGGTGCCCATCACCGCGTCGATGGCGTCGGCGTGGACGAGCATGAGCCCCTTGCGCGGGTGGCCCAGCGAGTCGAATCCGCCCGCCTTGATCAGCGATTCGGTGACCTTCTTGGAGCAGGCGGCCGCATCGATCTTGTTGAGGTAGTCGGAGAAGTCGACGAACTTGGACTTCTCCTTGCGCGCCTTGATGATCGAACCCACCACGTTGGCACCGACGTTGCGGACGGCGCCCATGCCGAACCGGATGTCCTCGCCGACGGAGGCGAAGTTGACCTCCGACTCGTTGACGTCCGGCGGGAGCACGGTGATGCCCATCTTGCGGCAGTCCGCGAGATAGACGGCGGCCTTGTCCTTGTCGTCACCGACCGAGGTGAGCAGACCGGCCATGTACTCGGCCGGATAGTTGGCCTTGAGGTACCCGGTCCAGAACGACACCAGGCCGTACCCGGCGGCGTGCGACTTGTTGAACGCGTACCCGGCGAACGGGAGGATGGTGTCCCACAGCGCCTTGATGGCGGGCTCGGAGAATTCGTTGGCGAGCATGCCCTCGCGGAAACCGGCGTACGCCTCCTCCAGCACCGACAGCTTCTTCTTACCCATGGCACGGCGGAGAATGTCGGCCTGTCCGAGCGAGTACCCGGCCACCTTCTGCGCGATCTGCATGATCTGCTCCTGATAGACGATCAGGCCGTACGTGTCGGCCAGGATCTCCTTCAGGGGCTCCTCGAGTTCCGGGTGGATGGGTTTGACCTCTTGCCGCCCGTTCTTGCGGTCGGCGTAGTCGTTGTGCGCGTTCATGCCCATCGGACCGGGCCGGTACAGCGCGAGCACCGCGACGATGTCCTCGAAACCGGTGGGCTGCATGCGGCGCAGCAGGTCGCGCATCGCGCTGCCGTCGAGCTGGAACACACCGAGAGTGTCGCCACGCGAGAGCAGTTCGTACGTGGCCGTGTCGTCGAGCGCGAGGGTGTCGAGATCGAGTTCGATCCCCCGGTTCGCCTTGATGTTGTCGATGGCGTCACCGATGACGGTGAGGTTCCGCAGTCCGAGGAAGTCCATCTTCAGCAGGCCGATGGCCTCGCACGACGGGTAGTCCCAGCCGGTGATGATGGCGCCGTCCTGGGCGCGCTTCCACACGGGAATCGCGTCCATCAGCGGTTCGGACGACATGATCACCGCGCAGGCGTGGACGCCGGCGTTGCGGATCAGGCCCTCGAGCCCCTTGGCCGTCTGGTAGATCTTCGCGACGTCCGGGTTGGAGTCGATGAGGGCGCGAACCTCCACCGCTTCCTTGTAGCGCTCGTGATTCGGGTCGGTGATGCCGGACACCGAGATGTCCTTGGCCATGATCGGCGGCGGCAGCGCCTTGGTGATCTGGTCGGCGATCGCGAAACCGGGCTGACCGAACTGGACTCGGGCGGAGTCCTTGATCGCCGCCTTCGTCTTGATGGTGCCGAACGTGATGACCTGGGCGACGCGGTCGCTGCCCCACTTGTCCGTCGCGTAGCGCACCATCTCGCCGCGACGGCGATCGTCGAAGTCGATGTCGATATCGGGCATGGACACGCGCTCGGGGTTCAGGAACCGCTCGAACAGCAGGCCGTGCGGGATGGGGTCGATGTTGGTGATGCCCATCGCGTAGGCGACGAGCGAACCGGCGGCCGAGCCTCGGCCGGGGCCGACCCGGATGCCGACCTCGCGCGCGTGGTTGATGAGGTCGCCGACGACGAGGAAGTAGGCGGGGAAACCCATTTCGAGGATGACGCCGATCTCGTAGTCGGCGCGGGCCAGGTACTCCTCGGGCGGGCCGGCGGGGAACCGGCGGTCCAGCCCGCGCATGACCTCCTTGCGCAACCAGGTGCCCTGCGTCTCGCCCTCGGGGACCGGGAAGATCGGCATCCGGTCGTGGTGCGCCCACACGTCGTCGTACGACTGGACGCGCTCGGCGATGAGCAGGGTGTTGTCGCACGCGCCGGGGACCTGGTCGTCCCACAGGGCCCGCATCTCCGCGGCGGACTTGAGGAAGTAGCCGTCACCGTCGAATTTGAAGCGGGTGGGGTCGGACAGCGTCTTGCCGGTCTGGATGCACAGGAGCGCCTCGTGGTTCTCCGCGGCGTCCTTCGTGACGTAATGGCAGTCGTTGGTGGCGAGCGGCGGGATCTCGAGCTTCTTGCTGATCTCGAGGAGGCCCTCACGCACGCGTCGCTCGATCGACAGTCCGTGGTCCATCAACTCGAGGAAGAAGTTGTCCTTGCCCCAGATCTCCTGCCACTTGGCGGCCGCCTCGAGCGCCTCGCGGTCGTGGCCGAGTCGCAGCCGGGTCTGGATCTCGCCGGACGGGCAGCCCGTGGTCGCGATGATGCCCTCGTGGTGGGTGGCGATGAGCTCTTCGTCCATGCGCGCCCACTTGCCGAGCTGACCCTCGATCGACGCGAGCGAGGACAGCTTGAACAGGTTCCGCAGACCGGTCGCGTTCTCCGCGACCATCGTCATGTGGGTGTACGCACCGCTACCGGAGACGTCGTCGGACTTCTGGCTGCGGTCGCCCCACAGCACACGCTTGGTGTTGAAGCGGGACTCCGGCGCGACGTACGCCTCGATGCCGATGATCGGCTTGATGCCCTGCTTCTTCGCGACGTTGTAGAACTCGCTGGCGCCGTACATGTTGCCGTGGTCGGTCATGCCCACCGCCGACATCTCGAGCCGCGCGGCCTCTTCGAACAGGGGGCCGACCTTGGCCGCACCGTCGAGCATCGAGTACTCGGTGTGATTGTGCAGATGTACGAACGAGTCAGCCACGTGCGCCTCTCTGAAGGTCTGGGAGCCTCACGAGTGTAGGCCCTCGGACCGACAGGTCCGGTCGTCGACGGCGGGTGTCGGCGAAGTCGTGACGCGAGTTACGGGACGGGCGCCTGGGACGGGTCGGGATTGCGGCGCTCGCGCCGGACCCGTACCAGCGCATCGGTACTGAAGATCGCCAGCGCCACCCAGATCAGGGCGAAACCGATCCACCGCGACGCGGGCATGTCCTCGTGGAGAACGGCGACGCCCCACGCCATCTGCAGCGCCGGTGTCAGGTACTGCAGCATGCCGAGTGTGCGCAACGGCACCCGTTGCGCCGCGGCGCCGAACAGCAGCAGCGGCAGAGCGGTCACCGGACCCGCGGCCATCAGCAGCAGGGTGTGCCCGGCGCCGAATCCCAGGAACGTGCCTGCGCCGGTGAGGGCGAGGAACACGAGGTAGCCGATCGCGACGGGTGCGGCGACGATGCCCTCGGCCGTGAGGCTCGTCCGCGGGTCGAGCGGCATCACCTTCTTGCACAGCCCGTACAGCGCGAACGACGCGGCCAGCGTGAGCGCGATGTACGGCGGATGCCCGTAGTCGACGGTGATCACGATCACGGCGACGGCGGCGAGGGCGAGCGCCACGATCTGGGCGGGCACGAGCCGTTCCCGGAAGATCACCACGCCCAGCAGCACGCTCACCAACGGGTTGACGAAGTACCCGAGCGCGGTCTCGACCACCCGGTCCGACGTGACCCCGTAGATGTAGGTGCCCCAGTTCACGGCGATGGCCGTCGAGGCGGCCGTGACCAGCAGCCAGGTGCGCACGCTCAGCCCCCGCAGCGAGCGGAGCCGGCCCGAGACCGCGAGGACGAGAAACATGAGAGCGAGCGTCCACACCACGCGGTGCGCGAGGATCTCCACGGACCCGGCCGGGCCGAGCAGACCGAAGAACGCCGGGAACGCGCCCCACAGCACGTAGGCGCCGACTCCGCAGGCGGCGCCCACGGTTTCCGCCTTCCGCGCCGTCACGAACCGCTCCCCGGGACGACCCCGTCGTCGGGGCCGGGCGCGACGGTCTCGACCTGCTCCGGCAGCAGCGGGCGGACCGCGAATCGCCCGGCCACGGCGCCGGCGCCGAGCGCCTCGACCGCCCGGACATCCGGTTCGGACCGCAGCGCGGACAGGGTGTCGTGATCACCGCGGACGACGACGCCGATGACGCACGCGCAGTTCCGGGCGAGTTCCGCCGACGAGACCGCCGCGATCTGCGCCTGCCGCTCCGTCTCGCCCGTCATTGCCTGGGCGCGGCCGGCGGCCAGGACACTCGCCCGGGCGAGGGCCGCGTCGCCTGCCGCGACGGACACGGGTACGAGCGGCGTCTGTACCCGGTCGAGCGGCACGCGGAACAGCACCTGCGACACCCGGGCGCCGGATGCGGCGTCCCGGACGGCCTCCGTGGTCACCGGACGCGTGAACGAGACCAGCGCCCAGCGCTCCTGGCCACCGTCCGCCTCGTCGAGCGATCGGTCCGCCCGGGCCAGGTAGTCGGCCACCACTTCCCCGTTGTCCGGGCCCAGCGCGTCCGTCGACACGGGCGCCCACCGAACGGGATTCAGTGCCCCGAGTACGACCGTCACCGCGATCAGGACGACAGCGGTGAGCACCGCCGCAACCGCGGTACCGCCGGGGCGCGGGAACCGCACCTCAGCTCGCCCGCAGAACCCCGAGAGCGTCCTCGAGATCCTTCGGGTACTTGGACGTGATCTCGACCCACCGCCCGTCCGCGGGATGCGCGAAACCGAGCGACCGGGCGTGCAGCCACTGGCGCTCCAGCCCGAGGCGCTCCGCCAGCCGCGGATCGGCCCCGTACGTGAGGTCGCCGCAGCACGGGTGCCGCAGCGCCGCGAAGTGGACGCGGATCTGATGGGTCCGGCCCGTCTCCAGGTGGATGTCCAGCAGGCTCGCTGCCTGGAACGCCTCGACCGTGTCGTAGTGGGTGATGCTGGGTTTGCCGTCGGCGGTGACCGCGAACTTCCAGTCGTTGCTGCGATGTCTGCCGATGGGCGCGTCGATGGTTCCGCTGCTCGGATCCGGGTGGCCCTGCACCAGCGCGTGGTACCGCTTGTCGATGGTCCGCTGCTTGAACGCGCGCTTGAGGAGCGTGTAGGCGCGCTCCGACGTGGCCACCACCATCACTCCGGACGTGCCGACGTCCAGCCGGTGCACGATGCCCTGACGCTCGTGCGCCCCGGACGTCGAGATCCGGAAGCCGGCGGCGGCGAGGCCGCCGATCACCGTCGGACCGGTCCACCCCACGCTGGCGTGGGCCGCGACCCCCACGGGCTTGTCGACGGCGACCACGTCGTCGTCGGCGTACAGGATGTCCATGCCCTCGACGGGCTCCGCCTCGATGGTCAGCGGCCGCGGCGGTTCGGGCAGTTCCACCTCGAGCCACGTGCCTGCGGACAGCCGGTCGGACTTGCCGACGGGCGCGCCGTCGACGAGCACCGAGCCTTCCTCGGTGAGCTGCGCGACCGCGGTGCGCGACAGACCGAGCAGCCGGGCGAGGCCGGCGTCGACCCGCATCGCCTCGAGCCCGTCCGGGACCGGCATCGACCGTGTTTCCCTCACTTCTCTACCCCCTTGCGCGTTCCGTCCGGTTCCAGCCCCACCAGGGTGAGCACGACGAGCAGGATCGCACCGCACACGATCGCGGAGTCCGCCACGTTGAACACCGGCCACCAGCCGACGGAGACGAAATCGACGACGTGCCCCTGCATCACTCCGGGGGCCCGGAAGAACCGGTCGACGAGATTGCCGAGCGCGCCCCCGAGCACCAGCCCGAGACCGAGCGCCCACCACGGCGACCGCAGCGTCCGGCCGATGCGGACCACGCCGATCACCACACCCACGGCGACGAGGGTCAGCAGCCACGTCATGCCGGTGGCCATCGAGAACGCCGCGCCCGGGTTGCGCACGAGCCGCAGCGAGACGAGGTCCCCGATCAGCCACACCGGGCGGCCGGGCTCGATGTGGGCGACGGCGAGAATCTTCGTCAGCAGGTCGGTCGCGAGGATCGTCCCAGCGATCGCGAACAGCAGCAGCCTGCGCTGATGCGTCGCCGGCCGGGGGGCTTCGGCGCCGGACGTGTCACCGTCGTTCCGGTCTTCGGCGTCGGTCTCGTTCTCTGCCGTGGGGTCTTGACTCACCCGTTCATCATCCACTACGGAGGCAAGCCTCCGTTCACGCGCTCCCGCGCGCACTAGCCTGGGGGCGTGCCACTGTTCTCGAAAGCTCTGCGACCCGGATTCTGCCTACTCGCCGCAACCCTCTCCCTGGTCGCTCTGACCGCCGGGTGCGGAGGTGACGGCGACTCCTCGGAGTCGACCCCCGCAGGGTCCACGTCCACTCCCGCCGAAGTGACCGTTCCGATCTCCGCCACCACCGTCGAACTGATCCAGCCCGGCGAGGAACCGCGGGAGGTGATCTCGCGCAGACCGCCGGCAGGGGTCACGCAGGACGTCCAGCTGACCACGGACGCGCAGGTGTTCCAGCAGATCGACGACCAGCCCGCCCAGGATTTCTCCTCCCCCCAGGTGACGCTCCCCCTCACCGCCGCCGTCGGCAGGGCGACCGACGACGCGGACGGCGGCACCACCGTCGACCTCACGCTCGGCGACGTCACCAGCCCCGACGACCGTCTCGGCAGCGCGCTCGAAGCCAGTGCCGGTTCCGGCGCCGGTTTCACCGTCGATCCCACCGGAGCGATCACGGCGCTGCGACTGCGACCGGACGCCGAAGCCCAGGACATCGCCCGCTCCGCGATCGAGCAGGCCTTCTACCAGGCCGTGTACCGCACGGTCCCGTTTCCGGCGGAACCGATCGGCGTGGGCGCCCGGTGGACGATCCGCCAGCAGGTGATGAGCGGCATCGCCCTCGACCAGACGACCGTGGCCACGCTGACCGCGCGGGACGGCAACCGCCTCACCGTCGACTACACGATCGACCAGAAGCCGAAGTCCCCCGTGTGGGAGCTGCCCGGAGAGGCAGGCACCCTGAACGTCGACCAGTACGTGATGCAGGGGTCGGGCACCATGACCGTCGACCTCGGCCTGCCGCTGCCGGTGTCCGGGACCGTGACCGTGGGCGGCGACCAGCAGTACAGCGACCCCGACGGCGCCACCCGCCTGCACCAGACCACGTCGAACTCGGTCCGGTGGGGTTCCTGATGCGCCGCGGACCCGTCGCCGCCTCCTGTTCCCTGCTGGCCGTGCTCGTGCTGTCGGCGTGCTCGTCGAACGCGTCCGGCGACGCGGGCGACGCCGAGTCGCTGCAGCCTCTCGGTCCGGTGGTGACCGCCGCGCCGGACGCGGCGGGCGCACCGTTCGCCGATCCGGCATCGCTGAAGGCAGCGCTCCTCGACGTCGGCGACCTGCCCGTCGGATTCACGCCCGTCCCCGATCCCGAGGACGATCTGGGGTTGCCGCCGGCATCGGAGTCGGCGGACTCCGACAAGTCGAGCACGGATCCCACGGATTGCGGCGCGGTGCTGTCACCGGTCGCGGACCAGCGCCCGGGAGCGGCGGCGTCGGCGTCCGGGTGGTTCACCGGCCCGGGCTTCGCGACCATCGACCAGGATGCGGCGAGCTACACCACCGGCGCCGACGCGTCCCAGGCCTTCGCCGCGGTGCAGGAGCGGCTGGCCGGTTGCACCGAGTACACCGGCACAGACGCCGACGGCGTGCAGGTGCAGTACCGGATCGGGGGCCGCGAGCAACAGCCCGCGGGCGACGCGTCGACGGCGTTCCGGCTCGTCACCACCAGCGAGGGCGTCAGTCTCGTCTCGGACGTGGTGGTGGCCGTCGTCGGCAGCACCGTCACTCAACTGGTCGCGACGGGACAGGATCCGATCGACGCCGGCGTCTTGACCGACCTGACGAGCACCGCCGTGGCGAAGCTCGCGCCCGCACCCGCCGGCTGAACCGGCCCCCGGAGACGACCGATGC
>NZ_JBHUSF010000188.1:0-17098 GCF_042673295.1 Rhodococcus sp. NPDC057014 | reverse complement strand
CCGAGGGCCAAGCCTCAAGGCCACCATCGCCATCAACGTCTTCACCGACATCGACCCTTGACAACACAACCCACGCCTTAACTACACGGCTTTGGCCCTAGGCCGGCCGCTCGCCGCGACGGTCGCCGAGAACGCCAGCTGGCGGGTGCTGTTCTGGGGCGCCGCCGGGCTCAGCGCGGTGATCGCCGTGCTGCTCTGGTTCTTCGTGCCCGCCACCCCGGTGCACGGCACCCGGGGCCGCTTCGATCCCGTCGGGGCGATCGGGCTCGGCGTCGGACTGGTGTGCCTGCTGCTGGCCGTGTCCAAGGGCGCCGACTGGGGCTGGGCGAGCGGCACCACCCTCGGCCTGTTCGCGGCCACGGTCATCGTGCTGACGGCGTGGGGCTGGTGGGAACTCCGCACCCCGCAGCCCCTCGTCGACCTGCGGGTCATCGCGGGACGCCAGGTGCTGCTGACCAACGCCGCGTCCGTCGTCGTCGGCTTCGCGATGTACGCGCAGTCGCTGATCGTTCCGCAACTCCTGCAGTTGCCGGCGTCGACGGGATACGGACTGGGACAGTCGATGCTGGCGATGGGCCTGTGGATGGCCCCGTCGGGCCTGATGATGATGGCGGTGTCCCCGTTCGGCGCCAAGCTGTCGTCGACCCGCGGACCGAAGGTCACGCTGCTCGTCGGCAGCCTCGTCATCGCCCTCGGCTACGGATCGTCGATGTTCCTGATGGGGTCGACGTGGGGTCTGGTGGTGGTGACCTGCATCTGCGGCGCGGGCGTCGGTCTCGCCTACGGTGCGATGCCCGCGCTCGTGATGAGCGCCGTGCCGCAGTCCGCGACGGCGTCCGCGAACAGCGTGAACTCGCTGATGCGTTCGGTCGGCACGTCGGTGTCCGCGGCCGTCGTCGGCGTGGTTCTCGCGCAGATGAGCGTGCAGGTCGCGGGCCACAGCCTGCCCACCGAGGGCGGATTCCGGACCGGTCTGCTGATCGGGTGCGGTGTCGCGCTCGTCGCCGCGGCCATCACCCTGGCGATCCCCACCCGCCGCGCCGTGCCCTCGGCGCCGAACGCGGTTCCCACCGAACCGCTCGCGTCGTCGAAGGTGTAGCCGTCGACCGCCCTACTTGTGCAGGGCGTATCCGGCCACGGGGTTGCCGTTGATGTAGACGGTGCCCTCGTAGGTCCCGTCCGGCCTCGGGGTGATCCGGTCGGTGAGGAAATTCAGCCCGGACGGGCTGTAGTCGGTGACGAGGGAGCCGCCCGGTTCCGGGGTGGTCATGCCGAAGACGTAGGGGAAGAACACCCCGAAGTTGTCCATGACCCACCCGCGCCCGAACGTCTTGCCCTTCCAGATCAGGTCGGCACCGGGAAGGTTGGTCGTTCCCACGTACGTACCGGCAGGCATGGGCACCGGCAGGGGGACCGGGACGGGCATGGGTGCCGGAACCGGGTCCGCCGCGGCCGTCCCCGCGCCGACGAGAGACAGGCCGGCCACCGCGACGGCCCCGACTGCGACCTTGCGCTTGATGTCCATGAGTACTCCGTCTGTCGAGGTTCGTGCCGGTCAGTGTCGCACGCGGACGGCCGTCACAGGGCAAGTGTGGAGAAGATCCTGTTCGGATCGTTGCCGTAGTCCAGCGGCGTCGCACACACGACGTCGAGTATGCCGAAGCCGGCGCCGGAATTCGCAACGAGCGCCGCACCGCGCGGATCGGAGCGCACCATGGGGAGGTGACCGAGACCGTTCTGCGCCTGAGCACCCGCCGGGGGCGGTGGGTCGTCCTCGCCACCGTGCTCGGCTCGAGTCTTGCGCTGCTGGACGGCACGGTGGTGAACATCGCCCTGCCGCACATCGGCGAGGACCTCGGATCGGGTGTCGCGGGACTGCAGTGGATCCTCAGCGGCTACACCCTGGCCCTGGCGTCGCTGATCCTGCTGGGCGGGGCGCTCGGGGACCGCTGGGGCAGGCGCCGCGTCTTCGTCTGGGGGACGGTGTGGTTCGCGGCGGCGTCCTTGCTGTGCGGCATCGCGCCCGACATCACCTTCCTCGTGATCGCCCGGATTCTGCAGGGTGTCGGGGCCGCGATGCTGACCCCCGGCAGTCTCGCGCTGATCTCGGCGTCGATCCAAGAGGACGACCGCGGCGCCGCGATCGGACTGTGGTCGGGGCTCGGCGGGGTGGCGGGGGCCATCGGCCCGCTGCTGGGCGGCTGGCTGGTGGAGGTGGCCGGCTGGCGGTCGGTGTTCCTGCTCAATCTTCCGCTCGCCGCGCTCGTCGTGTGGGCGTCGATGCGGCACGTTCCGGAGAGCCGTGATCCGCACCCGCCCGATCACCTCGACGTACTCGGCTCGGCGTGCGCGGTGATCGGCCTCGGCGCGCTCACCTACGGTCTGATCGAGATGAACCTGATCGCCGGGGTGGTGGGCGCCGTCGTGCTGATCGCGTTCGTCGTCGTCGAAATGCGTTCACCGAACGCGCTGGTGCCGCCGAGCTTGTTCGCGTCGCGGATGTTCGTGGCGGCGAACCTGGTGACGCTCGCCGTGTACGCGGCGCTCGGCGGCGTCTTCTTCCTGCTGGTGCTGCAGTTGCAGCTGGTGGCCGGGTACTCGCCGCTCGAGGCCGGGCTGGCGACCATCCCGATCACGCTGGCGATGCTGGCGTTCTCCTCCCGCGCCGGCAGCTACGCCCAGACCCACGGCCCGCGACTGCCGATGACCGTCGGGCCGGCCCTCGCAGCGGTCGGACTGCTGTTGATGACGCGGATCGGGCCGGACGCGAGCTATTGGACTGTGGTGCTTCCCGGCGTCGTCGTGTTCGGCCTCGGACTGTCCGCCATGGTCGCGCCGCTCACCGCGGCCGTGCTCGGATCGGTCCCGGTGGAGCAGTCGGGTATCGCGTCCGGGGTGAACAATGCGGTCGCGCGCACCAGCCAGCTGCTGGCGGTGGCCGCGCTCCCCGGGATCGCCGGGATCGACGCCGAGAGCATGCTCGACCCCACCGGCTTCTCGGACGGCTTCCGCATCGCGATGTTCGTCTGCATCGCACTGCTTCTCGTCGGGGCGGCCATCGCCGCCGCCCTGATCCGGGCACCCGCCGCGCCGTCTCCCACGGCGCTCGGTCCGGTCCCGGAGTCGATCGCATGCAAACCGCATTGCGACGTCACCGGTCCGGCGGTGCAACCGGCCCTCGCGCGGCCCGGACCCACCCCGCCGGAGGGATGACGCGCCTGCGGGCACGTTTTCGTATCCTGGTCGGGTGGCGATTTCCGGTACCGACCCGTCGAGCGTCCGGGTCGACAGCTGGACGTGGGCGATCCGGCTGTTCAAGACGCGTTCCGCGGCGGCGGCCGCGTGCAGGTCGGGGCATGTGCGGGTCAACGGCAGCACCGCGAAACCGGCGCAGCCGGTCAAGGCAGGCGACGAGGTCCGCATCCGCGCGGCCGGTGTCGAACGGATCGTCGAGGTGATCCGGCCGATCACCAAACGAGTCGGCGCGGTGGTGGCCGTCGAGTGCTACACCGACAACACACCACCACCCCCACCGCGCGAGGTCCTCGCGTCGATCCCGCAGCGCGACCGCGGCGCGGGCAGGCCCACCAAACGCGAACGCCGCGAGATGGACCGGTTGCGCGGGCTGTGACCGCTCAGGCCGGGGTGTGGCTGAGGATCCGCAGCGCGGCAGGCACCGCCTCGATGGTGACCGGCAGCGGGCCGACGCGGTCGCCGTCCGCGTAGGCCGTGATGCCGTCGCACTGCAGTCGCACCGTCCGCGAGCGGTAGGTCTGCACGTCGGGGAGCTCCACGTGGGTGCCCTTGTACACACGGGGGAACAACCGGACCAGCCTCGACCGGCGACCGTGGTCGACGACGGTGACGTCGAGTAGTCCGTCGGTCTTGTCCGCGTTCGGGCAGATCTGCATCCCGCCGCCGTAGGAGCGGCCGTTGCCGACGGCCACCAGTGTCGCGTCGACCTCGACGGTCCGGTCGTCGAGTTCGATGCGGTAGTGCAGCGGGCGGAGTTGCGCCAGTTCGGCGAGCATCGCCAGGTTGTACCGCATCGGGCCCTTCGGCCAGGACATCCGGTTGGCGCGGTCGGTGACGAGCGAGTCGAACCCGCTCGCGACGATCGTGCCCGCCCACACGACCGCACCGCCGTCGAGGGTGATCCTGGCGAGGTCGGATTCCTGCACCTCGCCGTCGGCGATGACGTCGGCGGCCGCGACGGGATCGCCGACGGGGATGCCGAATTCGCGCGCATGGTCGTTGCCGGTGCCGGCCGGAATCAGGCCGACGGGTGTCCCGGACTGCGCCGCCGCCTGCAACCCGATGCTGATGGCGCCGTCTCCCCCGACGACGACGAGCGCGTCGGTGCCGTCGTCGATGGCCCGCCGGGCCAGGGCGCGCGCGTGATCGGCGTCCGTCCCGATGATCTCGGTGACGGCGACGCCGCGTTCCCGCAGACGCGCGACCCCCTTGCGCCCGGCGACCGGTGCGTGGCCGTGCCCGGCGAGCGGGTTGACGAGGACGGTGACCTTCTCGATCACCTGCTGGGTGCTCACGGAATCAGCTTGCCGGGGTTGAGGATTCCCGCGGGATCGACGGCGTCCTTGACGGCCCGCAGAATCGTGACGCCCAGATCGCCGATCTCGTCCCGCATCCACGGGCGGTGGTCGACGCCGACCGCGTGGTGGTGCGTGATGGTTCCGCCGGCGGCGACGATCGCGTCCCCGGCGGCGGTCTTGGCCTTCCGCCACTGCTCGATCGGGTCGTCCGCCTGCGCGGACACGACGGTGAAGTACAGCGAGGCGCCCGTCGGGTACGTGTGCGAGATGTGGCAGAGGACGAGCGGCGGGGTGCCCTGCGCCGACAGCGATTCCGTCAGCGCGGTGGTGACCGCCGCGCGGAGGGCGGCGAGGTTGCCCCACGTGGTCGCGGTTTCCAGCGTCTCGCACAGCGCTCCCGCGTCGAGCAGCGAGTCGCGCAGGTACGGTGCGTCGAAACGACCGTGCTCCCAGCCGTTTCCGGGTTCCTCACCCAGCGACGTGCCGCCGTGCGCCTGCAGCACCGCGCGGGCCTCCGCCGTCCGTTCCGCCGTGTGCTCGACGGTGCCCTCGAACGTGGTGATCGCCAGGCAGCCGCCGGTGACGGTTTCCTCGCCGATCTTGTCGGTGGTCGCCAGGTTCACCGCCGTCTCCGCCTCGTCGGACAGTCGCAGCACGGTCGGGACCGCGCCCTCCTGCCGCAGCGCGCGCAGCGCGGCCGCGCCGGTCTCGAAGTCGGGGAAACGCCAGCCCTCCCGGACGGTGGTGGCCGGGACCGGGTGCACACGGACCCGCACCCGCGTGATGACGCCGAGCGTGCCCTCCGACCCGACGAACAGTTCGCCGAGGTCGGGGCCGGCCGCGGACGCCGGGGCACGCCCCGTGTCGAGGGTCCCGGTGGGGGTCACCACCCGCAGTCCCTGCACCATGTCCTCGAACCGGCCGTACCCCGCGGACGCCTGCCCCGACGACCGGGTGGCCGCGAAACCGCCGATGGTCGCGAACATGAAACTCTGCGGGAAGTGCCCGAGCGAGAAGCCGTGCTCGCCGAGCAGTTCCTCGGCGCGCGGGCCGGTCACGCCCGCTCCCAACGTCGCGATGCCGGAGTCGGTGTCGAGGTCGATCAGCGAGTCGAACCGGCGCAGGTCCAGCGAGACGACGGCGTCGAACCGGTCGCGCACCGGGTCGAGTCCGCCGACGACGCTGGTTCCGCCGCCGAACGGGACCACGGCGATGCCGTTGGCGGCGCAGTACCGGAGCACGTCGGCGACCTCGGCGTCGGTGCCGGGTGTGACGACGGCGTCGGGCGCGTTCTGGGGTTCGGTGCTTCGTCGGCGTAGCAGGTCGAGCGTGCTCTTGCCGCCGGAGCGCAGCAGCCGGTCGGTGTGTGCGGTGCCGGCGAACTGCTCTCCGACGATGCCCGCGAGCGCGGTGACGTGCTGGTCGGACAGTGCGCTCGGAGCGAGGACGGCGTCGTCGGCCGCCCGGTCGGAGGGTTCCCTGATGGTGACGCCGAGGGCCTGCTGCAGCAGTCCCTTGATGCCGTCCGAGAGAACCTTGTGCTTCTCGGGCGCGCCCCAGGCGTCCCACTGCATCGGGGGTGCCGTCAGGACGGCGTGATCTTCCGAACGCTCATTGCTCATGCGTTATAGTGTTACACATCATGTAAGAGTGTAACTAGCCCTTCGGGCGATCGCCCCGCTCCCGCCACACCTGCCGGATCGGCCGCAGCACCAGTCCCATCTGCTTCCGCGTCTTCCCCCGCGTCACCAGAACCCCGGTGATCGCCACGATCCAGACGGGATACTGCACGAGCCAGGCCACCCGGAAACTGTCGAACGAGTACCCGCCCATCGCGTCGAGGATGAGCCCCATCGCCTGGATGACCAGCAACGAGGCCAGGAAGCCGCCGATGTTGACCATTCCCTGCGCGGTTCCCATGCTGGTACTGGGGTTGAACATGCGGGCGTAGTCGAAGCCGATCATCGAACCGGGGCCGCCCACCGAGATCACCATCACCAGAAGTGCCAGCAACCAGATCGGCGCCGGGCCCGGCAGTGCCAGCACGACGGTCCACATCGCCGCGTTGCTGATCATGATCGCCAGCACCAAATACGAGCGGCGCATCGGGAACCGGCCGCTGAGGATGCCGATGATCGGCCCGGCCACGATCGCCGAGATCACCGACAGGGTGAGCAGCGAACCGGCCTCGGCCGCCGACAACCCCTGCGCCGACCTCAGGTACGGCACACCCCACAGCAGCGCGAACGTCGTCATCGAGAACTGCGTGCCCATGTGGGTGAAGAAGCCCAGCCGGGTGCCGTGCCGCCGCCACACCGCGCGGATCTGCGTCCCCACCTCCCGCAGTCCGGCGGGCGCGGCCACCACCTCGAGACCGGGCGGGGCGTTGCGGATGACGGACACGGCCAGCACGAAGGACAGCAACCCGAGCGACGCCGCCGTGCCGTACGCGAAACTCCAGCCCGGCCCGTTCAGCAGCAGCATCAACGGCAGCGCCGACAGGATCTGGCCGATCTGACCGAAGATGCCCGTCAACTGGGACACGAGCGGGACCCGCCGCGGCGCGAACCATTGCGGCACCAGGCGCAGCACGGAGATGAACGTCATCGCATCGCCGACGCCGACGAAGACGCGCGCGGCGACGGCCAGCGGCAGCGAGTCGGTGAGCGCGAGCAACATCTGCGCTGACGCCATGATGAGAGCGCCGGCAGCGATCATGACCCGCGACCCGTACCGGTCGAGGAGCACGCCCGCCGGGATCTGCATCCCCGCGTACACCACGATCTGAAGTACGACGAAGCTCGACAGCACACTCGGGCTGATCGAAAATCGATCCGACGCCGCGAGGCCCGACACACCGAACGAGGTTCGATGCAGGACGGCGACGATATATGCGACAACCCCGACGCCCCACACCAACCACACTCTGCTCATCGCAGATCAAACTACCCGCCAGCAGGTATTACCCGCTGGGTGACATCACTCGCGGCCCAGCGACACCCAGGTCGGATCGGCCGTGCGCTCACCGACGGTGAGGTCCGCGAGCAGGTCGAGACGCGCGATCTGTCCCTCGGTCAGGGTGAGCGCGACCGCACCTGCGTTCTCCGTCACACGAGCCGCGAATCGCGTGCCGGGAATCGACACGGACGGCAACCCGAACTCGCGGCCCTTCGCGTCCAGCCACGCCAGCGACACCTGGGCGGGCGTCGCGTCGAGTTCGGCGGCCACCTCGCGGACGACGTCGAGCACCTTCAGGTTCGACGGCAGCGCGTCGTCCCCGAAACGCGGAAACCGGCGACGCAGGTCCTTGTCGCCCAGCACGGCCGGGTCGTACGTTCCGGTGAGGAAGCCCCGGCCCACGGGCGAGTACGGCACGAAGCCGATGCCCAGTTCCGCCGCCGCGGGAACCACGTGCTTCTCGACGTCGCGACTCCAGATGCTCCACTCGCTCTGGATCGCGGCGATGGGATGCACCCGCGACGCGCGGCGCAGTTCGTCGCCGGTCGCCTCCGACAGTCCGATGTGGCGGACTTTCCCGGCCTTCACCTGCTCCGCGATCGCGCCGACGGTGTCCTCGATGGGCACCTCGGGGTCGACGCGGTGCAGGTAGTACAGGTCGACGGTGTCGACACCGAGCCGGCTCAGCGATTCGTCGAGGGCCTGCCCCACGTACTCGGGCTTGCCGTTGATGCTGCGCCTGCCGTTCGCGATGTTGCCGACGAGACCGAACTTGGTGGCCAGCTGCACCTCGTCGCGGCGTTCCTTCAGCACCGTGCCCACCGCGATCTCGCTCGCGCCGTCGCCGTACACGTTGGCCGTGTCGATGAACGTCACGCCGATGTCGATGGCGTGGTGGAGGGTCGCGAGCGCCTCCGCGGGATCGACGGGCCCGTACACGGGAGCGACGGACATGGCGCCGTAGCCCTGCGCACTGACGGTGAGGCCTTCGGACAACTGCACGGTGGGGATGTTGGTCATGCGCCCCATCCTTCCCGAGCACCCCGACAGGTGCATCGTTTGGAATCGCGCTGATCGTGACCCGGCTGCCTCTACCCTGAAGGCATGGCATTCGACTGGTTCGAACTCGCCCGCATCGCCCACCGCGAGTTCGGTGCGCGGGTCGCCGCGATCACCGACTGGTCGGCGCCGACACCGGACCGCGAATGGGACGTCACCCACCTGGTGCGGCACGTCATCGAGGAACAGCAGTGGGTTCCCCCGCTGCTCGCCGGGAAGACGGTCGGCGAGGCGACCCCGGACATCGAACCCCTGCACGGCGACATGCGGGCGGAATGGCAGCGGTATTCGGACGCGGCCATCCGCGCGTGGTCGTCGACCGACCCGCAGACGCACGTGCACCTGTCCTACGGCACGGTGCCGCTCGAGCCGTACCTGCGGCAGCAGACCGCCGACGTCACCATCCACGCCTGGGACCTCGCCAAGGCCACCGGATCCGACGACACACTCGACCCGCAACTCGTCGCCGGGGTCTGGTCGGACCTCGACAGCCAGCGCGAGATGCTCTCCGAGAGCGGTCTGTTCGCCGACCCCGTCGACGTACCCGGCGACGCGCCGCTGCAGGATCGCCTGATCGCCCTGACCGGTCGCGATCCCCGGCAACGCATTTAACCAACCGCGCCCGAGGGTCCCGCCTACGCTGGGATGCATGAGTACTCCGGATCCGAAACCCCGCAGCCGCGACGTCACCGACGGACTGGAGAAGACCGCAGCACGCGGCATGCTCCGTGCGGTGGGCATGGGCGACGACGACTGGGGAAAATCCCAGATCGGCGTGGCGTCGTCGTGGAACGAGATCACCCCCTGCAACCTGTCGCTCGACCGGCTCGCGAAGGCCGTCAAGGACGGCGTCCACGCCGCGGGCGGGTATCCCCTCGAGTTCGGCACCATCTCCGTCTCCGACGGCATCTCGATGGGACACGAGGGCATGCACTTCTCCCTCGTGTCCCGTGAGGTGATCGCCGACAGCGTGGAAACGGTGATGCAGGCCGAACGCCTCGACGGGTCCGTGCTGCTCGCCGGTTGCGACAAGTCGCTACCCGGCATGCTGATGGCCGCGGCCCGCCTCGACCTGTCGAGCGTGTTCCTCTACGCGGGGTCGATCCTGCCGGGCGTCGCCAAACTGTCCGACGGCACCGAACTCGACGTCACCATCATCGACGCGTTCGAGGCGGTCGGCGCGTGTTCGCGCGGACTGATGAGCCGCGAGGACGTCGACGCCATCGAGCGCGCCATCTGCCCCGGCGAGGGTGCGTGCGGCGGCATGTACACGGCGAACACGATGGCCAGCGCCGCCGAGGCGCTCGGCATGTCGCTGCCGGGCAGCGCGTCCCCGCCGGCCACCGACCGTCGTCGCGACGGGTTCGCGAGGCGCAGCGGCGAGGCCGTCGTCGAACTGCTCCGCCGCGGCATCACCGCCAGGGACATTCTCACCAAGGAGGCGTTCGAGAACGCCATCGCCGTGGTCATGGCGTTCGGCGGCTCCACCAACGCCGTCCTGCACCTGCTGGCCATCGCCAGCGAAGCCGGAGTGGAGTTGACCCTCGACGACTTCTCCCGCGTCGGCGCCCGGGTCCCGCACCTCGCGGACGTCAAACCGTTCGGCAAGCACGTGATGAAGGACGTCGACCACATCGGCGGCGTCCCCGTCATCATGAAGGCCCTCCTCGACGCCGGGATGCTGCACGGCGACTGCCTGACCGTCACCGGCCGGACGATGGCCGAGAACCTGGCCGACGTCGCGCCGCCCGACCCGGACGGCAAGGTGCTGCGGGCGATGAGTTCGCCCATCCACCCGACCGGCGGCATCACGATCCTCAAGGGTTCCCTCGCCCCCGGCGGCGCGGTGGTGAAATCGGCCGGGTTCGACTCCGACGTCTTCACCGGCACGGCACGCGTCTTCGAACGGGAGCGGGCCGCGATGGACGCCCTCGAGGACGGCACCATCACGGGCGGCGACGTCGTCGTCATCCGCTACGAGGGTCCCAAGGGCGGTCCCGGCATGCGCGAGATGCTCGCGATCACCGGCGCCATCAAGGGCGCAGGCCTCGGCAAGGACGTCCTGCTGCTCACCGACGGCCGATTCTCCGGCGGCACCACCGGCCTGTGCGTCGGGCACGTGGCACCGGAGGCCGTCGACGGCGGTCCGATCGCGTTCGTGCGTGACGGCGACCAGATCCGCCTGGACGTCGGAAAGGGCACGCTGGAACTGCTCGTCGACGAGGGGGAACTCGCCGGCCGCAAGAACGGGTGGGAGCCGCTGCCCCCGCGCTACACCCGCGGGGTCCTGGCCAAGTACACGAAGCTCGTCGGTTCCGCCTCGGGCGGCGCCGTCTGCGGATAGGCGCTCCGCGCCCGTGAGTGGTTGACGAGTCCAGAGACTCGTTAAGCACTCACGGGCGCCGGAGGCGCCTAAATGGGCCGGAACCCGGCGCCGGGACCGGCGTTCGCGTTCATGTCGGCGACGATCGAGTTGAGGTTGGTGCCGATCTCCGGGCCGATGCACGGGGCCGCGAGATAGGCGTTGACCATGGCGACGAGGGTGGTGCCGACGACCATCGGTGCGCCCGAGTCACCTTCGATCACGCAGGCCTGGGTCCACGTCTCCCCCGTCTGCATGAGGTCGCCGTAGACGATGCCGCACGTGTTGCCCGTGGTTCGACCTTCCTTGCACGCCACCTGCGGGAACGCTGCCGGGGCGCCGATCCGGGTGATGGTGACGCCGCCGACCCGGTTGACCGGGACGACCTTCGCCGGATCGAACTGGATCACCGCGTAGTCGAGCGCGGGGTTGGAGATGACGAACGTCCCGATGATGCCGCTGTCCTGACTGGCCTCGGGCACCACGTACGAGCCGACCTCGCCGCAGTGGCCCGCCGTCAGGCCGACGAGCCTGCCCGCATTGTCGTGCCCGATGGTGGTGAGTGAACAGACCAGTTCGTCGTTCACCACGATCCCCGAACCGCCCCCCATGACGGCGGCCGGAGCTGCTGTCGCGGTCCCTGCCGCAACGAATCCCAGAATTCCCGCTGTCGCCGCAACAACCGCCGCGAATCGTTTCAACATTTTTCGAACCTTCCCGGATGAGCCCCGACGGCCGCGTGTCTCTCCATAAGAATCCCACCCGCACAGGCCCTGCGTGCGGAAATGCCGATGTAGAGACCGCGGCCGTTGCCCGCTCCGGTACTAGTCGCCCGCGCCGAGGGCCTCCAGCGCTTTCCGGGCGTCCTCGAGTTGCCGGCTCAACTCGTCGACCCGGGCGGCGGCGAGGTTGCGGGCCGCCACGATGATCGACTCGACGGCCTCGATCGCCGTCTCCTCGCCGAGTTCCCGGACGGCACGCTCGACGGCGTCCGGTGACACGGGGACGGCTTTGCCGGGACGCTTGGCTCCGTGCGCGACGGTGACGCTCCAGTCGTTGTCGGCGCCCGCGTGGATGGTGACGCTGACTCCGGCCGGCACCTTCTTGGCGGTGCGTTTGGCCGGTGCCGCGGCGGGTTTCGGGACCGCGGCGGCGGCCGGCTGCGGCACCGCGACGGTCTTCGCCGCGGGCGTCTTGGGGGCGGGCGGCGGACCCGGTTCGATCTCCTGGTGCACGACCGGCGCGGCGGGGGCAGACTTGGCGGCGGGCGCCGGCTTGGGCGCCGGAATGCGTCTCATCAGAAGCTCCTCGGCTTCGAAGGGGAGCTCGTCGTCGACACCCTTGGGGCGGATCAAGACCGTATTGCCTTGCACGGAGATGACTTTCGCCGAGGCTCCGGCCTCGAGCCCGAGGCTGGGCATCGCCTCGCGCAGATACACGGTGGCCCGCTTGCCTTCCGCGATCGCGGCAGCGAGGGTCTCGAGATTCTCCGCGGTCAGGTGATCCGGTGCGGCGGCGCCGGAACGTCTACGGGGCGGCATGCGCTGTCCTTTCTGGTCTGTCTCCTGGTTACGCTCGTGAGCACCGCAACTCTTGCACACACCACCGACGGCTCCGCATCGAACGTAACGAGAGGAACGACGTGACCTCGGAAGCACCGGAGAACGGCGACGAGACGTCAGCGCCGACGGAGATCTCACCGACCCTGCTCCGCGACGTCCAGGCCGATCTCGAGGAGTCGCTGCTGGGCGGGCCCCGCCGGTACACGCGGGCCGAGATCGCCGACATCGCGGGGGTGTCCCTCGATCGGGCGGACCGCCTGTGGGTATCGATGGGATTCGCGGTCGACATCGACCCGGACAGCGTCATGTTCACCGAGGGGGACGCCGCCGCGCTGCGGACCATCGCGTCGCTCGTCGACCGCGGGATCATCTCGCCGGAACGCGAAGTGGCGGCGGCCCGCGCTCTGGGCCAGTCGCTGTCGCGACTCGCCGAATGGCAGGTGTCGCTGATCAGCACGCACATCGTCGATCAGCTCGCGGGCTCGGCGGGCAGCGACGAGCAGGCGATCCGGGAGCAGGTGCGGGGTCTCACCGCCGAGATCCTTCCGGCGGTCGAGTCGCTGCAGGCGTACGTGTGGCGTAGGCACGTCGCCTCGACCACGGGCCGCAACGTGGGCAATCCCGGCGAGGAGGTCGCGAGCCGGAACCTGGTGGTCGGGTTCGCGGACATCGTCGGGTACACGTCGCTGACGCGTCAGCTCGGTGCCCGGGATCTGGCGGACCTGCTGGAACGGTTCGAGTCGGCCTCGACGACGGTGATCGGCGGGCATCAGGGGTGGGTGGTGAAGACGGTCGGCGACGAGGTGATGTTCGCCGTCGAATCGCCGGCGGATGCGGCGGAGATCGCCTTGCAACTCCAGGAGCGGGTCCTGCCGGACGAGACGGACCCCGAACTGCGGGTCGGTCTCGCGATGGGTCCGGTTCTCGTCCGGTTCGGCGACCTCTACGGTTCCGTCGTCAACACCGCGGCGAGACTCACCGGTTCGGCGCGTCCCGGCACGGTGCTGATCGACGAGGAACTCGCCCACGAACTCGACGGCGCTCCCGATTACTACCTCAAACAGTTACGCCCACGACGCGTTCGAGGGATACGCAGGCTCGAGCAGTTCGTGCTGCGCCGTAACCGGGACGCCTGACGAGCCTCAGCTTCCGAAGGGAAGGGTTCCGGGCGGAATGGAGTATCCGCTGCTGCCGGCGGCGACGCCGCCCCACGCACCGAGGAGCCAGTTGAGTGCATCAGTGATCATCGAAAAACCTTCCCACACCATTCATCAGACAGGCGCGGCGTCGGGTGCCGCGCGCACTGCCACGGTAATGACGGCAGCCTGCGCTGTCGACGTCATAATGCCTGAGCAGGCGGTATCTCGCGCAGCGCCGGCGGTCGGGCACCGGCTTCGACCTGGGCGGCGCGGGCTGCGAGGAAGTCGTCGACGATCTGCTCACACGCGGCGCGTCCGAGTGGGGTGAGGGTGGCGAGGCGGGTGAAGACGAGCGGTCCGAGGAGCTGGGCGAGGGCGAGGTCGTAGTCGAACTTTCCGAGGCGTTCCGCCGCCTCGGGTGTGCCGAAGACCTGGTCGAATGCCGCCCGGTACTGCGCGACGATCGTCTGCCGGAGCGTCCGCAGTTCCGGTTTGTCCGCCTGGGCGGCGTCCGCGCTCGAGTAGTCGTCCAGCGCGGGGCCCATGCCCAGCCAGCACATCGCCGTCACGTTCATGGGGGCACTCTCGATGAGTTTCGCCTGACTGACCATCAATTCGACCAGGCGGTCCCGGAGGTCGCCTTCGGCGGGCACCGTCGGGGCCGGCGGTATCAGCCGCCCGAACGCCGCGGCCACCAGTTCGGTGCCGTTGTCGAAATGCCGGTAGAGCGTGGCACGAGCCACCTTCGCCAGTGTGGTGACGGCGTCGATGGTGACGGCGTCCGTGCCGCCTTTCGCGAGGAGAGTTGTCGCGGCGTCGAGCAGACGCGCACGCGAGCGCTGCCTGCGGGGATCCTGCTCGGTCATCTGCACCGCCCGTTCCTGCCACTGCCCGACCTCTTGTGAACTGCCAGTCTACCAACGATACTGACAGTCTCGTTTCTTCCGCGGAGGGATTCATCGTGCGCTCTCGGGACTCGGCACCACCCCAGGACACCGAACAGAGCAACGTCGCCGGCTGGACCCCGCGGCAGATCTGGATGCTCACGGTGTCGTGCTGCGCCGTCGCCCTCGTCGTCGCGGCGATGGCGGCCCTCAACACCGCACTCCCCGACCTCGCCCGCGACACCGGCGCGACGCAGAGTCAGCTGACGTGGATCGTCGACGGCTACACCCTGACGCTGGCCGCCCTGCTGCTTCCGGCGGGCGCGCTCGGCGACCGGTACGGCAGGCGTGGGCTGCTCATGATCGGACTGCTGATCTTCGGTGCCTCCACCTCCATCCCCCTCGTCAACGACGCACCCGAGTGGATCATCGGCTCGCGGGCGATGGCGGGCGTCGGCGCCGCCCTCGTCATGCCGGCCACACTGTCGCTGCTCACGGCGGGTTTTCCACCGGCACACCGCGGCCGGGCCGTGGGCATCTGGTCGGGCGTCGCCGGTTCCGGAGCGATCGCCGGCCTGCTGGTCTCCGGATTCCTGCTCGAGAAATGGTCGTGGCACGCCATCTTCATCGGCCTCACCGTGGTGTCCGCGCTGATCTTCGTCACGGGCTTCACCATCTCGTCGTCCCGGGAAACGGAGCGACCACCGCTGGACCTTCCCGGCACCGGACTGATCGCCGCCGCGGTCGGCCTGTTCGTCCTGGGAACCATCGAGGCGCCGCAGCGCGGCTGGCTGGATCCCGTCGTGCTCGGACTGCTCGTCGGCGGACTCGCCGCTGCGGCCGCGTTCGCCCTCGTGGAACTCCGCAGGAAACATCCCCTGCTCGACGTCCGGCTGTTCGCCAACCGTGCGTTCGGCTCGGGGGCGATGTCGCTCCTGCTGCAGTTTCTCGCCTCACTCGGCCTGTTCTTCCTGCTCGTCCAGTACCTGCAACTGGTGCTGAACTATTCCCCTCTGCAGTCGGCGCTCGCGCTCGCCCCCCTCGCCGTGCCGGTGGTGGCGATGTCCGCGGTCATGCCGATGCTCGTCCCGCACGTCGGGCTGCGGCCGCTGCTCGCATCCGGCTCCGCGCTGCTCGGTCTGGGCATTCTGCTGCTGGTGCGGCTCGACGCGCATTCGAGCTACGCGGAGGTCTGCGCCCCGCTCATCGTGGCCGCGTTCGGCATCGGACTGTGCACGGCGCCCGCGACGTCGGCCATCGTGCAGAACACTCCCGACGAGAAGCAGGGTGTCGCGTCGGCCGTCAACGACACGGCGCGCGAGATCGGCTCGGCCATCGGGGTCGCGCTCGCGGGCAGCGTCCTGGCCGCGGGTTACGGCAGACATGTGCAGCCCGCGGTCGACGCCGTCCCGGAGGCCGCGAAGGAGCCGGTGTCGAGTTCGCTGGCGGCGGCACTGCAGGTCGCCGACGTCGCCGGCCCGCAGGGTGAGCAATTGGCCACGTTCGCGCGGGATTCGTTCCTGAAGGGTTTCGACGAGGCGTCCATCGTGCTGGCTTGCGTGCTGTTCGGCGCATCACTGCTGCTCGCGGTGTGGGCGCCCGGGCGGAAGGGGTCCGCACCGAGGGCCGAATCGCCGCAGGAACTGGCCGAGATCGACTGAGCGGACATTGCCCTTGTGACCGTCGTCGCTGTATCGTTCAGTATCAGTAACTGAATGTCACAGTTAGTTGATCGCCCAAATCGCAGATCAACCAGTCACAGATCAAGGGGTAGTGATGACCGCATCGATCGTCGTCTCCGACCGCGAAGAGACCGCCCAGCGCTTGCTGGCGTCGTCGGCACGCAAGTCCTACGACCCGATGGTCGAGGTCGACTGGGAAGCACCGATCCCCGAGGACAAGTTCGGTCTCACCCCCGAGTGGAGCACGCTCTACGGCACGGCCCTCTGGGACGAGATGACCGACGAGCAGAGGATCGAACTCACCAAGCACGAGGCCGCCAGCGTCTCCAGCGTCGGACTGTGGTTCGAGATCCTCCTCATGCAGATGCTCCTGCGCGACGTGTACGGCCGCGACAAGCACTCGCGGCACGTCCAGTTCGCCCTCACCGAGGTCGCGGACGAGTGCCGCCACTCGGTGATGTTCGCCCGCGCGGGCGAACGCCTGAACATGCCGAGCTACGGCCCCCACCCGGTGATCCACAAGCTCGGACGTATCTGGGGCGGCTTCTTCCGGGGCGCCAACGCGTATGCCAGCGTGATGGCCGCCGAGGAGATCCTCGACATGATGCAGCGCGACTTCATGAAGGACGAGCGCGTGCAGCCCGTCACCCGCACGGTGAGCAAGATCCACGTCCTCGAAGAGGCCCGCCACATCCGCTTCGCCCGCGAGGAGGTCGGACGGCGCATCCAGGGCGCCAGCTGGGCCCGCCTCCAGATCGAGCGGCTCAACACCGCCGCGGTCGTGTACTTCGTGATGAAGAGCATGATCCGCAAGGAGGTCTACGAGAACGCCGGCCTCGACCCGAAGCGGGCCGCCGCCGAGGCCAAGAGCAACCAGCACTACAAGGACACCGTCCGGA
>NZ_JBHUSF010000187.1:0-17181 GCF_042673295.1 Rhodococcus sp. NPDC057014 | reverse complement strand
CTTGTTAACCGCCCGCGGTTAACAAGTACTCACGGGCGCCTGCGTACTCCGTACCGGCGCTCGAACTTCTCGACGCGGCCCGCGGTGTCCATCACGCGCTGCGCACCGGTCCAGAACGGGTGCGACTCACTGGTCACGTCCACGACCACCAGCGGATAGGTGTTGCCGTCCTCCCACACGGCGGTGCGATCGCTGGTCAGCGTCGACCGCGTGAGGAACGTGGTTCCGGTGCTCGCGTCCTGAAACACCACGGGGTGGTAGTCGGGATGGATTCCTGGTTTCATTCGTGTCCCTCTCTCGATTCGGGTTCTGCGTAGGGTGATTCGCTGCTCTCGCAGGGGTCTTCGTGGAACTGCCCGAACGGGTCGGGCCACGACCGCCAGGCGTCTTCGTCGGCGAGTTCGTCGTCGGTGACGAGCGCCCACTGCAGCGTGCGGTCGATCTCGGTGGGGTCGGCGGCGTGCACCAGCACCACCATCGACGTGTGCCGGTCGCCGAAGCGTTCGTCCCAGCACAGCGCGGCCATCGCACGACGCGCGACCCCGACCTCCTCCTGTTCCTCCGGAGTCATGGCCGCGAGCCAGCGGTCGGCGCTCGCCACCCGCAGTCCCCCACCGGCCGACTCGAGCCACAGCGCCTCGTCCGGCTGCGTCGCGACCCACACGCGTCCGCGTGAGGTGACGACGCCGTCGAGGAGCACGTCGACGGCCTCGTGCAGCCGCTCCGGATGGAACGGCCGGGTGGCGGTGAACTCGACGAGCATCACACCGCAGTCGTGGGACAGCGGCGGCTGCCCGCGCAGCAGGGGTGAGTGGGCGTGGGACGGCTCACCGCGGCGCGCGCCGGCCGGGATGTCGAGGAGCAGTCGCTCGACGTCGACGGCGTCCCCGCCCCACCTGATCGGTGCGCCCGGTGCGAGCCGGGCCAGGACGGCGTGGAGCCGGGCCTGCTGCCAGCCGTCGCCCGCGCTGCCCGCCACCACGAGGGCGTCGGCGAAGTCCACCTGCCCGACCGCGATCTGCGCCACGGTGCGGTCGTCGTCCAGCGCTTCGTCGCCGGTGGCGTCGGCCAGCCACGATCCCGCGTCGAGGCAGGTGACGACGCCGTCGACGCGCACGTCCCGCGACGCAGGACCGTCGATCTGCCCCACCACACCGCACACCGACACGTGCTCGACAGCCCAGCAGACGGCCTCGGGTTCGAGCCTGCGATCGAGGTGCAGCACGATGCGCTGCACCGAACTGCGGGTGTGCAGGCGGCGGATGAGCGGGAGGAGGTCCTCGCGCAGCGTGCAGGAGATGCAGCCGTGTGCCAGTTCGAGGATGCGGAGACGCTCGCGCGGCGCACCCGATTCCAGCGTGGTGACGGTGCGGCGCACGACGCCCTCGTGCACGAGGTCGAGGTCGTGATGCACGACGACGGTGCCGTCGCGGAGCAGCGAGCGAGCCGCGTCCTCGGTGGGGCCGTTCGAGCCGGATACCAGGATCAGCGGCGTCCGGCCGTCGAGTATCTCGTTCACGAGCACCCTTTCGATAACGATTGTCATTACGTTGACGGAACGCTACATTGGAAACTCGCCGTTGTCGAAAATGATTGTCATCACCCTCTCGTCGAGTGGTCGCGAGAGGCAGAGAGGAACGCCCATGTCGGCGCACTGCCAGGTGACCGGACGCCAGCCAGGATTCGGCAAGTCCGTGTCGCACTCCCACAAGCGCACCAACCGGCGCTGGGATCCGAACATCCAGAAGAAGACGTATCTCCTGCCCAGCGAGGGGAGGCGGATCACCCTCACGCTGTCCGCGAAAGGCATCAAGACCGTCGACCGGGACGGCATCGAAGCCGTCGTCGCCCGGATCCGCGCCCGCGGGGAGAAGGTCTGATGGCCGCCCGCAACGAGATCCGCCCGATCGTCAAACTCAAATCGACGGCGGGCACCGGCTACACGTACGTCACCCGCAAGAACCGCCGCAACGACCCGGACCGTCTGGTGATGAAAAAGTACGACCCGGTCGTGCGGAAGCACGTCGATTTCCGAGAAGAGAAGTAGAAGACACCGCACATGGCAAAGAAGTCGAAGATCGCGAAGAACGAGCAACGAAAGATCGTCGTGGCACGCTGGGCCGAGCGCCGCGCGGAGCTGAAGGAGACCATCCGCCGTCCGTCGAGCAGCGAAGACGAGCGCGCGGAGGCCCGGGCGGCACTGCAGCGTCTGCCCCGCGACGCGAGTCCGGTACGATTGCGCAATCGAGACGCTGCGGATGGACGTCCGCGCGGCCACCTGAGGAAGTTCGGGCTCTCTCGCGTGCGTGTTCGCGAGATGGCGCACCGCGGGGAGCTGCCAGGCGTCCACAAGTCGAGCTGGTAAAGGAAGAAGATGGCAGTCAAGAGAGCACCGTCGAAGAAGCCGCGTCCCGTCGAGGGCCGCAAGCCCAAGAAGAACCCGTTGTTCGCGGCCAAGATCGAGTACGTCGATTACAAGGACATTAACCTCCTCCGCACGTTCATCTCGGACCGCGGCAAGATCCGTAGCCGCCGCGTCACGGGCCTGACCCCGCAGCAGCAGCGTCAGGTTGCCGTCGCCGTCAAGAACGCTCGCGAGATGGCTCTGCTGCCCTTCACGAGCCGGTAACTCGCAAGGCACCGAAAAGGCCCCGTAATCCTCGGATTACGGGGCCTTTCGTCATTCCGGTCAGCCGAGCGCGGCCCGCATGTCGGCGATCTCCCGCTGCTGGGCGGTCACGATGTCGGTGGCCATCCGCTTCGCGTCCGGGTTCTCACCGTCGGCGAGTTCGGTGTTCGCCATGTCGATCGCGCCCTCGTGGTGCTCGATCATCATCGTCAGCCATTGCCGGTCGAATTCGGTGCCCGACAATGCCGCCAGGGCGGCCATCCGATCGGCCGACATCATGCCGTCGCCGTGGTCCATGCTGCCGTGGTCCATGCCGGGCATGTCGGACGACGGAACCGGTTGTCCCCACTGCTGGAGCCAGGCGGTCATCCGGTCCATCTCCGGTTGCTGCGCCGCCTTTATCGCGGCGGCGAGAGCGACCACGTCCGTATTGTCGGTGCGACCGGCGACCATGTCGGCCATCTTCACCGCCTGCGCGTGGTGTGGGTACATGCCGTTCACGAACGCGATGTCGGCGTCGTTGAACGGCGCCTGCGATGGGGCCGCGGACGTCGTGGCACCGGGCGTCGAGGCCGAGTCGGTGCTGCTACACCCGGTCAGGACGAGAGCGGCCGCCGCCGCGGCGGAGATCAGGGCTGTGCTGGTGGTACGCATGAGGAACTCCTCGGGATCAATTCGGAAGATGACAGTCGGATCCGCCGGGGCACACGCCCCGGGCCCCCTGTCACACCCGCAGAATCGAAAGTTCCGCCAACGACAACACCGTCCACGGCGGCGGGCCACGCCCCGACTGCCCACCGTCGGCGCTCACCCGCGACCGTCGCGCCGCGGGATCCGCGGACCGCCACCACAGCAGCATCGCCGACGTCAGCGCGGCGATCACCACGATCACACCGGCACACTGGTGGCCGGTGAGATGCGGCTGCTCGCAACCGTCCCCGCCGCATCCGTGGGGGTCCTCGTCGTGGGTCGCGGTGGCCGAGGGCTGTTCGTGCACCGCGGCGATCGCGGTCGGCGCGATCAGGCTGTGCATGAGGAGCACGCCGGCGGCGACGGCGATCAGTAGTGCGGCACGCGCCGCGACTGTGCGCCTCCGCCCTGCTGCCGTCTCCACAGCCCCACTGTAACCGGACATACCCAGTGGGGGTACCCAGGTGAGTGGCGATTCGTGCCCGAGGACACTGTGCCACTCACCTGGGGGGACGCCGGGCAGGTGAGTGGCAAAGTGTGCCGGGGGACGCGTTCGCACTCACATGGGGGTGTGCGCGAGAATCTCCAGACCCTGCTGCTCGAGTCCGCCGATCGTGTCGGTGAGAACGACGAGCCCGCGGCCGTTCGCCCGGTCGAGCACGACGGTGCACTGGAAACCACCCGTCGCGCCGCCGTGCAGTGTGTAGTCCCGGCCCTCGAACGGGACGATCGACCACGTCAGCGCCCGGTAGCTGTCGCCGACCCACCGCGGGTCCATGGCGGTGCCACCCGGGACCGTACCGTCGAGCAGCGCCCGGACATACGTCGCCATGTCGTTCGCCGTGGACCGCAATCCACCGGCCGGGGCGTACGCATCCAGCGGCCACGGATCCTGCGACCGGTGCAGGACGTCGAATCCGCGGGTGACGTCCGCCGGTAGGTCGGCAGCGGTGAGCGGCATCCACGACTGCGACAGTCCGAGCGGGACGAGCATGCGCTCGCGCAGCAGCGACGGGTAGTCGGTGTGCGCGGCCGCGGCCAGTGCCTGGCCGAGCAGCGCGAAACCGACGGTCGAGTAGGAGTAGCTGCCGCGGGTCGTGAGCGGCGCCGACCGCAGTTGCTCCAGCAGCGTGTCCCGGTCGTAGGTGAACGGGTTGGACGCGACCACCCAGTGCCCGACGGCGACCACGGTGTCGGTGCTCATCGGGAACTGCGCCAGACCGGACGTGTGCGACGCCAACTCGAGGAGCGTCACGTCGCCGACCGGCGCACCCTGCAGCGGCAGCACGTCCGCGACCTTCGTGTCCTCGCGCACCTCACCCCGGGCGACGGCGTCGACGAACAGTTCGGCGGTGAACGTCTTGGTGACGGAACCGATCTCGAAGTCGGTGTCCTCGGTGGCCCCGAAGTTCGCGTACCGGGTGCCGGAGGCGTCGATGTACGCGACGCTCGCGTTCTCCCGGTAGCTGCGCCCGAGGACCTGTCCGGCGAGCGCGATCAGAGCCGGATCCCCGCTCGACGGCGGTGCCAGCGCCGACGCTATGGGAGCGGCACCCCAGGCGAGGGTCCACGCACAGAACAGCGCGCAGAGAACGGTCGTTCGACGCAGCATTGCGACTCCTCGCGCGCGACGGAACGCGCACACAGACGATGTCCCCGACCGGACGCCATTGTCACCCACCCGAACGCCTCGCACTAGACTTCGGAAGGTTTGCCGACAGAGGCATCCCTGTCGAGGAGGTGCCCCGCAGCGTGTCGGGAGTGGTTGCGGGATTCACCGTCATATTCGTGATCATCGCGATCGGCTACATTCTCGGCCGGCGCGGGACGCTGGGCGCCGAGGGCGAATCCGTCCTGGGCAGGCTGGTGTTCTTCGTCGCCACACCGGCGCTGCTGTTCGAATCGCTCGCATCGTCCGACCTCTCGGTGATCTTCTCGCCCACACTGGCCGTCGCGGCTGCCACGGCATTGACGGTCGGCGCACTGTACATGGTCGTGGCGAAGCTGTGGCTACACAGGTCCCTTCCGGAACTGACGATCGGTGCGCTGTCGTCCTCGTATGTGAACTCCGCGAATCTGGGCATTCCCATCGCGGTCTTCGTGCTGGGGGACGCCTCGTTCGTGGCGCCGCTGCTGCTGTTCCAGATCATCGCGTACTCCCCGATCGCCCTGACCATCCTGGACGTCACCACCCTCCGGCGCGGCGCCTCGCGACTCGAGACGGTCACCGCGCCGTTCACGAACCCGATCGTCGTGGCGGGCGCGGCGGGACTGCTGATCGCGATCCTCGGCTGGACCCCGCCCGAGGCGCTGATGCAGCCGTTCCGGCTCATCGGTGGCGCGTCCGTACCGGGTGCGCTGCTCGCGTTCGGCATCTCCCTGTACGGGGTGCGGGTGCTCGAGAAGGGGACGAGTCCGCGTCGCGACGTCGCGCTGGCATCGGTGCTCAAGATCGTCGTGCAACCCGTGCTCGCCTACCTCATGGCGCGCTATCTGCTCGGGCTTACCGGCCACGAACTATTCGCCATCGTGGTGGTGGCGACACTCCCGACGGCGCAGAACGTCTTCGTCTACGCCAGCCGGTACGGGGTCGGAACGGTGATGGCCCGGGACACCGCATTCGTCACGACTCTGGCCGCGATTCCGGGGATTGCGCTGGTCTCCGGCCTGCTCGCGGGATGAGGTTACCGTGGCTTATGCGCGTAATCGCCCTCGCAGTGCTGGCCTGCCTCGCCGTCGCCGGATGCGGGTCCGGTTCGAGCACCGACGAACCGACGATTCCCCCGGAAATCGCGTCCGCAGTGGATCCCAGCCCGACCAATCCGTCGTCGGGGATGCCCATTCCCTCCGAAGTGCCCGGCGAGGACTTCGGCACCGTCTTCGAACCGCGGCCCGACATCGTCCGGGCGAACCCGACCCCGTTCGAGTCGTGGTCCCGCGCGGACGGCAACAAGGTGGCGATCCACTTCGTCACCGGAACCCCGGAGTGTTACGGCGCCGACGCGGCAGTCACGGAGACCGACACCACCGTGACGATCTCGCTGCGCACCGGCACCCTCCCGGAGGCGGCCGACAAGATGTGCATCCTCGTCGCCGTGTTCGGCACCCTCGAGGTCCAGTTGCAGACCCCGCTCGGCAATCGTCAGGTGATCAACGGATGACCTGGTGAAGCACTGGTTCCTCAACGTCTGCGTTGCCACTGCTCTCCTCCAGGCCGTCTATCACGCCGTCCGCGTTCTCGTCTCCTACCGCGTCCTCGCTCTCGGCGGCGACGCCGTCACGATCGGCGTCGTCACCGCGCTGTTCTCGCTGGCGCCACTGCTCGTGGCCGTCCGGATCGGACGCGCCGTCGACCGCCGGCATGCGGCCGCGGTCCTGCGGGCCGGGGTGCTGCTGACCGCCCTCGGCGTCCTGGTGATCGCCGTCAGCGGCGACCTGATCGTCCTCGGACTCGGGAACGTGATCCTCGGTTTCGGGCAGATCCTCGTGACCGTCGCCGGGCAGGGGTTCATCACGCTCCTCTCCCCGCCTGGTGAACTGGACCGCGGTTTCGCCGGATTGACGCTCGGCGTGTCGGTCGGCCAGGCCGTGGGGGTTCCGCTGGTCGGCGTGATCGCGGCGGGAAGCTCGGACGGCGGGGGCGTCGAGACGACTCTGGCCCTGACGGTGATGGGCGCGGTGGCACTGGCCGCGGTCCCGTTCGCCTGGCCGATTCGTGAACGCCCGCAGCCGGCGGGGCCACCGACGCCCGGCGACCGGCAGTCCGTGGTCAGCATGATCTCGACGACCGGGATGCGACCGGCCGTGTTCAGCAGCCTGATCGTGCTGGCGTCGGTCGACGTCGTCGTCGCGTACCTCCCCGTCCTCGGGCACGAGTTCGGTTTCAGCGTGCTCCTGGTGACGTTGCTGCTGACCGCGCGCACCGCGGCGTCGATCGTGTCGCGCGCGTTCCTGCCGTGGCTGCTGACCCGGGTGCCGCGGTCGAGGCTGCTGGTCTCCGCCACGCTGTGCTCGGCACTGCCCACCGCCCTGCTGCCGTTCGTCCCCCACCCCGCTGGGATGGCGCTGCTGCTCATCGTCGCCGGATTCTTCTGGGGCATCGGCCAGCCGCTGACCATGACGTGGGTGGCCGGGCTCGTCACCGCCGCCAACCGGGCCGCCGCGTTGTCGTTGCGGCTGACCGGCAACCGACTCGGACAGGTCCTGATCCCGCTGGCCGCGGGCGCCGCGGCAGGGGTCGCGGGCACGTCGTCGATCTTCGTGATCACCGGCGGTCTGCTCGGCACCGCGGCCGTCTCGACCTGGCGAGCTGTGAGTACTTCTTAACCGCCGGCGGTTAACAAGTACTCACGGGTGCCGAAACGTCGCGTCCACCGACACACGACGCTCCACTTCGTCGGATGTGGCGTGCGTCTCTCCTCGACACACTGGTTCCCAGTCACGCGTTTGTCAGATCAGGGGTCAGGAGCCACACGATGAGCTATACCGGTGTCATTCCGAGCACGACCGACACTCCCGGTCCACGCCGGGACGAGGCCGCCGTGTCGAGCGCGGTCCTGGCGTCCGGAGGTACCACCCCGCGGCTGCGTTTCGTCGACTCCGCGGACGCACAGCCCGAACCGGCCGCCGTCATGGTGTGGCCGCAGGGCACCCCGCTGCTCGCGGAACTGGTCGCGTTGTTCGCCGACCTCGGGTTGCAGGTCGCGTCCCACGAACAGCTGCCCGACGGCGAGCCCGGCAGCCCGCTGGTCCACCGGTTCGATTTCAGCACCGGCGACTTCGCCTGGGACGCCGCAACTCCCGGACTGCTCTCCGACGCGTTCGAGGCCGCGGCCGCCGGACATCTGGAGGTCGACGGTTTCACCCGTCTCGTCGCCGCCGCGACCCTGACGTGGACGGACGCCGTCCTGATCCGGGCGGCGTGCCGGTACCTCCGGCAGGTGGGGCTGGGGCTGTCGGAACCCAACATCGTCGCGATCCTGTTGCGGCACACAGATTTCGTGCGCGGATTCCGCGACCTGTTCACTGCCCGATTCGATCCCGCCGTCGCCGGCTCCGATCGCGAGAACGCCGCGGCGGCCGCCGAGCGGGTGCTGCTCGCCGCGATCGACCGCACCGCGACGATGGACGAGGACCGGCTGCTCCGCGGACTGCTGTCGTTCACCTCGGCGGTGTTGCGCACCAACTGGTTCCGCCACGACCGCACGATCAGCGCCGCCCCCGCGGCATTCAAGATCGACCCGTCGCTGTTGTCGCTGTCCGCGGCCGTGACGCCGTACCGTGAGATCTTCGTGCACTCGCCGATCGTCGAGGGCAGCCACGTCCGCAGCGGCCCGGTGTCCCGCGGCGGACTGCGCTGGTCGGACCGCAAGGACGACTTCCGCACCGAGGTCCTGGGTCTGATGAAGACGCAGCACGTGAAGAACTCGCTGATCGTCCCGATGGGCGCGAAGGGCGCGTTCGTGGTGCGCACCGAGACGACGCCGGACGCGGTCCGCGCGGCGTACACGAGTTTCATCGACGGACTGCTCGACGTCACCGACGACATCGTCGACGGCGAGGTGATCCATCCCCGGGACACCGTGATCTACGACGAGTCCGACCCGTATCTGGTGGTGGCGGCCGACAAGGGCACGGCCCGGTTCTCCGATCTGGCCAACAGCATCGCGACGCGACGCGGCTTCTGGCTCGGTGACGCGTTCGCGTCCGGCGGGTCCGCCGGCTACGACCACAAGGCGATGGGCATCACGGCGCGCGGCGGATGGGTGTCCGTCCGAAGGCATTTCGCGGAGATGGGCAAGAACGTCGACACGGACGCGTTCACCGTGGTCGGCATCGGCGACATGTCCGGCGACGTGTTCGGCAACGGCATGCTGCTCAGCCGCGCCATCCGGCTGGTCGGCGCGTTCGACCACCGACACGTCTTCCTCGATCCCGAACCGGATTCCGAGGCGTCCTACCGCGAACGCGAGCGCCTCGCGTCGGTGCCCGGCAGCAGCTGGGACGACTACGACCGCAGCCTCGTCTCGGCGGGTGGCGGTGTGTGGCCGCGGACGGCGAAGAAGATCCCGCTGTCGCCGCAGGTGCGTGAACGTCTCGGCGTGACCGCCACCGAACTCCCCCCGCACGAGGTGGTGAAGGCGCTGCTCACCGCGGACGTCGACCTGTTGTGGAACGGCGGAATCGGCACGTACGTCAAGGCGTCTGCCGAGGGGCACGCGGACGCCGCCGACCCGGCCAACGACGCCGTCCGGGTGGAGGCGAGCGACGTGCGCGCCGCGGTGATCGGCGAGGGCGGCAACCTCGGTCTCACCCAGCGCGCCCGGATCGAGTACGCGCTGAACGGCGGCCGGATCAACGCCGACTTCATCGACAACGCGACCGGCGTCGCCACCTCGGATCGGGAGGTGAACCTGAAGGTCGCGCTGGACGCCGCCGTCGCGGCCGGCGAACTCCCCGCGGCGGAACGGAACACGCTGCTCGCCCGGGTTCAGGACGAGATCGGCGAATCGGTGCTCGCCGACGCCGCCTCCCAGACCCTCGCGATCAGCCTCGCCGAGGTCCACGCCCCGTTCCTGCTCGGACGCCACGAGCGGCTGATCGAGAACCTCGAACGGGACGCCGGCATCAGCCGGGCCGCGGAGGTCCTGCCGTCGGCGGCGGAACTGTCCGCGCGCCACCGCGCGGGCCAGGGACTGGTGCGGCCGGAGATCGCCGTCCTGCTCGCGCAGTCGAAGAACCTCGTCGTCACCGAACTGCTCGCCTCCCCCGTCCTCGACTTCGCGGTGTTCGACGGCGTGCTCGCCGACTACTTCCCTGCGCCCATCCGCGAACGCGTTCCCCGCCAGATCAGCGGGCACCGGCTCGCCAGGGAGATCGTGGCCGTCATCGTGGCGGGCGACATGATCGACCGGGTGGGACCGGGCCTGATCCACCGCCTGGAGGAGCGACTCGGCGTCGGTACCCCCGAGATCACCGTCGCGTACGCGGTGGTGCGGCAGGTGTTCGACATCGACCGGCTGTGGAACGAGGTGCTCACGCTGCCCGGCGCGTCGCACCGGACCCGGCTGAATCTGCACTTCGGCATCCAGGACCTGATCGAGCGCACGACGTCGTGGCTGCTGCGGCACCGTGGCACGGATGCGCAGCAGCTGATCGAGCGCTTCGCGAAGCCGGTCCAGGAACTCGCGGCCGCGCTGCCCCGCCTCACCGGTGCGCCGGCCCAGGACCTGGGCACGCTGCGGATCCTGGCGCAGGCCTTCGCGCTGGAGACCACCGCGCAGTCGCTGGACCTGCCGATCACCCAGGTGGCCGAGACGTACCGCGAATTCGGCCGCGTCGTGGGCCTCGACTGGCTGTCGGAGCGGTTCTCCGTCGGCGAGACCGGGACCGCGTACTGGGAGGCGATGGCGGGAGCCGTCCTCGTCGACAACCTCCAGGAGCACTGGCACGGCCTGATCGGGCTCGTCCTGCACGGCGCCTCGCCCGCGACGACCGCCTCCGACGCCGTCGCCCACTGGCTGACCGAACACGCCACCGCCGCGGACCGCCTGGCTCAGATGCTCGGCGAACTGCGCAGCCTCGACCGCGTGGACAACGCGAGCATCTGCGTCATCGACGCCGAACTGTCGCTCGCGCTCACCCGCTGCTGAACCAGATCCACCGTTCATCCACCTCAGCACTTCAACCAAAGGAGCTCGAAAGTGCCTACTCTCCAACGTGATGTCGCCATCGTCGGCGCAGGCCCGTCCGGCCTGGCCGCAGCGACGGCGCTGCGTAAGGCGGGGTTGTCCGTCGCCGTCCTGGAGGCGCGCGACCGCGTCGGAGGCCGCACCTGGACCGACACCATCGACGGCGCGATGCTGGAGATCGGCGGTCAGTGGGTCTCCCCCGACCAGACTGCGCTGATCTCGCTGCTCGACGAACTCGGCCTGGAGACGTTCGACCGGTACCGCGAGGGCGAATCCGTGTACATCTCGGCCGCAGGCGACCGCACCCGCTACACCGGTGAGTCGTTCCCCGTCGACGAGACGACCCGTAAGGAGATGGATCGCCTGGTCCAGATCCTCGACGACCTCGCCGCGCAGATCGGGGCCGAGGAGCCCTGGGCGCATCCGCTGGCGCGCGAACTGGACACGATCTCGTTCAAGCACTGGCTGATCGAGCAGTCCGACGACGCCGAGGCCCGCGACAACATCGGCCTGTTCATCGCCGGCGGCATGCTGACCAAGCCGGCGCACTCGTTCTCCGCGCTGCAGGCCGTGCTCATGGCTGCGTCCGCCGGATCGTTCTCGCACCTGGTCGACGAGGACTTCATCCTCGACAAGCGGGTCATCGGCGGTATGCAGCAGGTGTCGATCCGGATGGCGGCCGCCCTCGGCGACGACGTCTTCCTGAACGCCCCTGTGCGCACCGTCCGGTGGACCGAGGACGGCGCAGTGGTGCTGGCGGACGGGGACATTCGCGTGGAGGCCTCCCGCGTGATCCTCGCCGTCCCGCCGAACCTGTACTCCCGCATCTCCTACGATCCGCCGCTGCCGCGCCGCCAGCACCAGATGCACCAGCACCAGTCGCTGGGACTCGTCATCAAGGTGCACGCCGTGTACGAGACCCCGTTCTGGCGGGCGGACGGCTTGTCCGGCACCGGATTCGGCGCCTCCGAGGTCGTGCAGGAGGTGTACGACAACACCAACCACGAGGACACCCGCGGCACCCTCGTCGCGTTCGTGTCGGACGAGAAGGCCGACGCGATGTTCGCGCTGAGCGAGGAGGAGCGCCGCGCCACCATCCTCGGCTCGCTCGCCCGCTACCTCGGACCGCAGGCTGCCGAGCCGGTGGTGTATTACGAGTCCGACTGGGGCTCCGAGGAATGGACCCGGGGCGCGTACGCCGCGAGCTTCGACCTCGGTGGCCTGCACCGGTACGGCAAGGACACGCGGACGCCCGTCGGACCGTTCCACTTCTCCTGCTCGGACATCGCCGCCGAGGGCTACCAGCACGTGGACGGCGCCGTCCGGATGGGTCAGCGCACCGCCGCGGACATCGTCGCCCGCCTCGGACAGTAGTCCCGTCCGGTCATCGCCCGGCAGTCACGACTGCCGGGCGATGATCGCGAGCAGCAGTTCGGCGCGCACCCGCGCCACGTCCAGCCTGCAGTCGATCAGCGATTCGATCCGCGCCATGCGGCTGCGCAGGGTGTGCCGGTGCACGCCCATCGCCGCGGCCGCCGACTCCCAGTGCCCGTTCGCCTCGAGGAACGCCCGCAGCGACCCGAGCAGTTCGGTGCCGTTGGTGCGGTCGTAGTCGTCGATCGGCGAGATCATCGTGTCCGCCAGCGAGTTCAGCACCTCCCGCGTCGAACTGAACGCGAGCAGCGCGCTGCCGGTCAGCGCCGCGAATTCCAGCGGATCCGCCCCCGCTTCGGCGGCCGACGCGGCCAGTTGGGACTGTTCGATGGCCGCCACGAGTCCGGCGACCTCCCGCCGCCCGCTCAGCCCGGCCCGGATCGCCTTCCGTTCCGGGGCGGACAGGCTGCGCAGCATCGCCCGCGCGAAGTCGACGTCGTCGGTTCCCCGCAGCAGAACGGTGACCCGCGCATCGTGCCTGCGGGAGAACAGTTGCCGTCCGGCCTTGTTCATGGCCACTGCGACCGCCGACTCCGCCCGTTCCGCGAGCGCGGGCGTCTCGGCGACGACGGTGAGTCCGCGGACCATGCCGTCCGCGTCCGCGGCGTGCCGGATCTGCGACCACGCGGGCGCGAGGTCGCGGTCCTCGGTGAGCAGCAGGCCGAGGGCGTGCGAATTGAGCCGGTTCTGCGCCGTCCTGAGCCGCACCGGCTTCTCGAAATCCAACGCGAGCAACGAGTTCGCATGCCCGAGCAGGATCTGGTCCACGTGACTGAGCGCGGTGGGACTGATCACGGCGAGGTGGCCGTGCGGGGTGCTGCCGACGCTGATCTGCTGCACCGTGATCGACGCGCCCGAACGCGCGAGCGACACGCTGCTCGACGCCCCGCCGGTGCCCGCGTCCAGCACATCCCGCAGTTCCCCGAGCACGTCCTCCGCGGGCTGCGCCGGATGCGCCTCCAGCACCCGGCCGGACAGGTCGAGGAGCAGGACGGTGGACGACGTCGCGACGGCGAGTTCGCGGACGGTGGCGCCGGTGCCACCCTGGATGACGGCGCGGGTCATCCGCGGTTGCGCCCGCGACGCGCGCAGCACCGCCTCGTACTCCTGCTCCGCCAGGCGGTTCATGACCCGCTTGACCACGGCCGCGAACGGCGTCGGCAGCGGAATCTCGAGCAGCGGCAGCCCGATCTCGTCGGCGACGATCACCAGATCCTCGGGCACCTCCGGGTGGGAGAGGCCGGTGCCGAACCCGACCGCCGCCACCCCGGCCTCGCCGAGTCCGCGCAGGTACCGTCCCCGGTCGGCGGCCGTCAGCGGAAGCCGGATTCCCGTGGTGAGGAGCAGTTCGCCGCCGGAGAGCCACCGGAAGGGGTCCTGCAGTTCGGTGGTGTGGGCGAACGTGATCTCGTTGCCGAGTCCGGCGGCCCCACCCTTCAGTTCGAGAGTTAGGTCCGGCTGGGACAACATCCAGCGAACGGGAACGGTCATGTCGGCTCCTGCGCAGTGTGCGGTCGGGTCCGTGCCACCCTGACCTGTCGGAATCGGGACAGCGCTGGACAAGTTGGCCAGCTGAGCACGGACGACTACTCCATTGTGTCAGACGCCGACCTCGAACAACGCCGAAACGCAACATTAACGAATCAAGTTCGTTTGCCCCCTTGCGCCCGGGGCACACCCTCCGCATACTTAACGAATCCCATTCGCTAAGTGACCCACGTCTCACGCGGGCCGCCACCCGAGACCCGGAGTTGTCGTTGTCCCACCCCAGGAATCCCACGTGACCGCCGCCGTCCGCGTCCCCCTCACCCTCGGCCGCGGCATCGCCACCTTCAGCGTCTTCGTCGTCGGCTACATCACCGCCAATCTCATCCCGCTCATGATCATCGCGATGGTCGACGACCTCGGCGTCACCCAGACCGTCGCCGGCGCCGTCCTCACCGGTTCGCTGCTGGCCACCGCGCTCGTCTGCCTCGCGACCACCCGGTGGGCGGCAGGCCGCTCACGCCACCTGCTCGGCCGCGTCAGCCTCGTCGTGATGGCCGCCGGTTTCGGCGTCGCCGCCCTCGTCCACTCCGCGCCGATCGCGTGCGCCGCCATCATCGTCGGCGGGATCGGCGCCGGCGGCGCGGTCGCGGTCGGCGGCGCCGCCCTGGCCGCACTGAACAATCCGAACCGGGTGTCCGGGATCAACGGGCTCGTCAACCGCACCGCGGTCACCGGAATCCTCGCGCTGATCCCGATCCTCGGCCTGCACATGACCAATGCCTTCGGGATCGTCGCGGTGCTGGCGCTGGCGACGGTGTTCACGATCACCTGGCTGCCCTCCGCCCCCGCCCCCGCCCCCGCCGCCGCCGGCGACGACGAGCCGAGCGCGGCACACACCCGAACCCCGTTGCCCGAGGGCGTCACCGAGAAGAAACTCGCCGTCGCCGGCTTCTCCCTCCTCGTCCTCTTCGCGATCTGGGCGATCGGCGAGGACTCGCTGTGGGCGGTGTCCGGCATCATGGGCGCCGAACACGCGTCCCTCACCGAACAGCAGATGGGTCTGGCCCTCAGCCTGTCCACCGCGGGCGGTATCGCCGCCGCCCTCGTCCTCACGGCGCTCGGTTCACGCCTCGGCCGCACCGTTCCCACCGCCGTCCTCCTCGGACTCGGCGCCGCCCTGAAACTGGGCTCCTGCCTGGCCACCGATTCGACGACGTATCTGGTGCTCATCATCGCCTGGAACACCGTGTACGCCGCGGCCTTCATCTACGTTGTGGCCATCGCCGCCGCGCTGGACCCGTCCGGCCGCTGGTCCGCCCCACTCCTCGGCACCTACCTGGTGGGGTCGGCGTTCGCCCCGCTCTTCGGCACGCTCGTGACCGGCGCCGTCGGGTACGTCGCGTTCGGTTTCGTCCTGGCGGGCATCAGCCTCGCCCTGCTCGCGCCGATCGTCTGGATCGCCCGCCTGTCGACGCGCACCGAGCGGGCCTCCGCATTACCCGGACAGGATCCCGCTGCCCGGTACACCACCTCGGTGGTCGTCTGACGGAAAGAGAGAACACCATGAACACGGACACGACCCACTACCGCGGCGGCCGGATCTTCACCGCCGCCGAACCGGCCTGGGCCGAGTCGATGATCGTCCGGGGCGACCGCCTGACGTACGTCGGCGACACCGCGATCGCCGACACGCTGTCCGGCGACGCCCGCGTCGTCGACCTCGGCGGGGCGTTCGTCCTGCCCGGCTTCATCGACGCCCACACCCACCTGCTGATGATGGGACAGGCCCTGCAGAAGGTGGACCTGCAGAGCGCCGCCGACCTGACCGACATCCAGGACCGCATCCGCCGATTCGCCGCCGAGAACCCGGACGCACCCCGGCTCCTCGGCCGCAGCTGGCTGTTCTCCGCACTCGACGGGCACCCGCCGACGCGTCAGATGATCGACGCGGCCGAATCCGACCGTCCCGTCTACCTCGATTCCAACGACGTGCACTCGGCGTGGGTGAACACCGCCGCGCTGCGCGAACTCGGCATCGACGCGGACACCCCGGACCCGATCGGCGGCCGCATCGAGCGCGATCCCGTCACCGGTGAGGCCACCGGCATGCTGTTCGAGACGGCGGTGACCCAGATCGTGTGGCCCGCCCTCGCGAAGGCGATCAGCAACGACGAACGGGACACCGCCCTCGCGGCCGCCTTCGAGCAGTATCTCGCCGACGGCGTCACCGGTGCGGTCGACATGGCGCTCGGCGCGGACGAGGTCGCGGCGCTCGAACGCGCACTGGCCGCGGGCGGCGGCACGCTGCCGCTGCGAGTGGCCGGACACTGGCTGATCGAACGAACCGACTCGGAAGAGGACAACGTCCGCCAGGTGCACGAGGCGGCGGAGTACCAGCAGCGCCTGCAGGGCCCGTGGCTGCGGATGGCCGGGATCAAGGTCATCATCGACGGTGTCATCGACAGCTGCACCGCCGCCATGAAAGAGCCGTACTCGGACGGCACGAACGCCGAACCGATCTGGGACCTCGCCTCGCTGGCACCGGTGGTCGCCGCGGCCGACGCCGCCGGACTCCAGGTGGCGATGCACGCCATCGGCGACCAGGCGTCGGAGATCGCGCTCGACGCCCTCGAACAGGCCGTCGCCGCCAACGGGATTCGACCACGCCGGCACCGGATGGAGCACCTGGAGACGATCACGGAGGACAACGTGCAGCGGCTCGCCCGGCTCGGCGTCGTCGCCTCGATGCAACCGGTGCACGCCGACCCGGCGATCCAGGACAACTGGCGGGCGATGCTGGGCGACCATCGGGTCGAGCGGGCGTTCCCGTGGCCCGAGATGACGGCGGCGGGCGCCGTCCTCGCGCTGGGCTCCGACGCCCCCACCGCACCGCATCCCCCGCTGCCCAACATGTACATCGCGACGACGCGCAAGTCCGCGATCGATCCGGCGCTCGCGCCCAACCTGCCCGAGTACGCGCTGCCGATGGCGGACGCGCTCGCGCACGCCACCCGCGACGCCGCCTACTCGTGCCGCTGGGACGACCTCACCGGCCAGCTCGTCGAGGGCAAGGCCGCCGATTTCGTGGTCCTGGACGGGGATCCGTTCACCGCGGGCACCGATTCCCTGCTCACCGCACAGGTGCAGCTGACCGTGGTGGCCGGTTCGGTGCGCCACGAAGCAGCGGTGGCAGGCAGCCTCCACGTGTAGCCGTTCCGGTCAGTCCCGTTCGGCTGCGGCGTCTTTCGT